>DHIR01000274.1:6667-6945 GCA_002403905.1 Mucilaginibacter sp. UBA4741 | reverse complement strand
AGCATCGCGTATACAGGAAAAAGCCCGGGGTGTTGGGTTTGATTGGGAAGAAAAAAGCCAGGTATGGGCAAAGGTTGAAGAAGAACTGCAAGAGTTTAAAAATGAATTTAATGCCGAGGATGGAAACGCGATAGACCATGAAAAAGCAGAAAGCGAATTTGGCGATCTGTTATTTTCATTGATCAATTATGCGCGTTTTATAAACATTAACCCGGAGAATGCATTAGAAAAAACAAATCGCAAGTTTATTAAACGATTTCAATACCTGGAGAATAAGT
>DHIR01000274.1:1558-6529 GCA_002403905.1 Mucilaginibacter sp. UBA4741 | reverse complement strand
TATGAGCCTTGCCGAAATGGATATATTTTGGGAGGAGGCCAAAAAAATATAAACGTTAAAAAGATAAACAGGAGTTGGGTATATCCCAAAATAGATCATGAAAAGTAAATTCATTTATTTATTGTTTCTGCCATTGATATTAACAATTGGCTGCTCCAAGAATTATTATAATCCGGATACCGATCCCAATAATAAAGGTTATCCGCTGGGTAATTTTACCGGTAATTTTGTAAGCATACACAAAAGGTACAAACCAACAAAATACGATACCACTACTGCAGCTTTAAATCTTACATTATCAACAAATACAGGTTTTAATGTTACCGGCGATACGGCAACCATACACGCCGGCAGCTATGGCAGTTTTAGCGAAGATTTTGTTAATATGGCCTTTTATGATATTACTTACCCCATTATTTACAAGTCAAAGAAAGCTCATTTATCAGGTTTTTATACCTATATCTATGATGGAGTTAATTTAAAAATAGCAAGTGGTGTACAATCAGACACATTGACTATCTTTTATTATTTCAAAAAAACGAATTAACGATCCCCAATTATATATCCCTGATTAGTAAAGCCTGAGCTTAAAATTAAGCTCAGGCTTTTTATTGATCATTTATATTGTATAGCCTTAACCGGCGATATTTTAGATACCAACATAGACGGGATGATCAATACTACCAAACAGATCACCATAGTGCCAATGTTTAATAAAACAACATCCATCCAGTTTGTTTGTATGGGTACAAACGTCATGTAATAAGATGTGGCATCGAGCTTAAAAACGTGTGTTTTAAACTGTATCCAGCTTAAGCCCAAACCAAACAGATTGCCAAATATTAATCCCAAACCAATAAGATAGGAGGCATTATATAAAAACACTTTTTGTATATTCCAGTTGCTGGCACCCATTGCTTTTAATATCCCTATCATAGCGGTACGCTCCAATATCATAATTAACAATGCCGATATCATATTAATTACTGCTACTATCAGCATTAAAACAAGCATTACACGCGCATTAACATCCAGCAATGGCAGCCATTCAAATATCAACGGGAAGTTTTCAAATACGGTAGTATATTTAAGTCTCGGTGGCAAACTGTTATCAACAACTTTAGCTGCCTGGTCTAATTGATCAAAATCGGCTACTCTAAGTTCGTAACCGCCAATTTCATCCGCATTCCAATTGTTTAGTCTTTTTATTAATGAAATATCGCCTATAACGTAGGTCTTATCAATTTCTTCAACGCTGGTATCAAATATCCCAACCACTTTAAATGGCCGTCTCCTTAAAGGCTGTTGCACAAAATACATCATTAAGGCATCGCCTAGTTTAAGTTTTAACCTATTGGCGGTAGTTTGCGATATCATGATCTGTCTTTTTGACTCGGCAGTATCTGCAAAATTAATTACCGTACCGGCAACCATATTGGCTTTTAAAAAATCCCACCGGTAGGTGTTATCAACGCCTTTAAGTACAACGCCTTCAATTTCGTTATGTGCTTTAATAATGCCCGGCTTGGTTGCAAAAGGCATTACATGTGTAATTGCTTTACTGCGTTTAACCTGTTTTACAAAAGTATCGGCTTTTATAAATGGCGTGTTTTCGTACGATCCATTGAGGTCATATTTTATAACTTTAATATCACCATCAAACCCGCGCACTTTTTCGCGTATCTCGTTTTTAAACCCGCGTATAATTGCTAATGAAAGTATCATTACGCCAAGGCCCAGCGTAATGCCTGCAATAGCTATCCGCACAATCAGTTTTGAAAATGTGCGTTTTGATTTAAACGAAATGCGGCCAGCTATAAATGATGCAAAATTCAATGCAGTATGTTTTTTTGTAACTTAGCAAATATGCGGTTTTACCGCTTAAAATGGTATTTTTAAATTGAAAGGGGTATCACTATTTATGATAAGGTTAAAATATACTTTTTTGTTAATGCTGATAACGACACTAATACCGCGTACTACAGTCGCCTACGGCAAACCAAGTGTTCCGTTAAGATATCCTCACCACAAAATCCAAAAGAAAATAATTCCTGGTGCCGATCAAACTAAACTGTATGTAAACTATCTGAAAGGGAAAAATATTGCCATGGTGGTTAACCCAACCTCAATTATTGGTGATCGAAAAGTTGCAAGTGTTGATAGTCTTTTGAAATTAGGAATAGCTATTAAAAAAATATTTGGTCCTGAGCATGGCTTTAGGGGTAATGCCAGTAATGGCGCGCACGTGGATGATGCTGTAGATGCCCATACAGGCCTGCAGGTTATATCATTATATGGCAAGCATTACAAACCCACCCCTGCCGACCTTAAAGGCATCAACCTAGTGATTTTTGACATACAGGATGTCGGCGCGCGTTTTTATACTTACATATCTACCCTGCATTATGTAATGGAAGCCTGCGCCGAAAATAATATTGAATTGATGATACTGGATAGGCCAAACCCTAATGGAGCAATCGTAGACGGACCAATATTAGACACCGCCAAATATCGGTCATTTGTAGGTATGCATCCTATACCCATAACCCACGGCATGACCATTGCCGAGTACGCGCAAATGATAAATGGTGAAGGCTGGTTAAAAAATCATGTACAATGCCAGTTAAAAATTATTAAGATTGCTAATTACACCCACTCGGCTGCGTATGTTTTGCCGGTTAGCCCATCGCCTAATTTAAATACCAATCAATCTATTTTGCTGTACCCAAGTGTATGTTTATTTGAGGGTACAACTTTAAGTTTGGGCAGAGGCACCATGGTTCCGTTTTTGGTGATTGGGAGCCCTTTATTAAAAGGTAAATACAATTATTCTTTTACCCCCGTAAGCATAGCCGGTATGAGCGAAGATCCCCCACAAAAAAATCAGGTTTGCTATGGTGTTGACCTGAGTAATTACAATACAGATAACATTAAAAAAAGTGGCCATATTAACCTGTCGTGGTTAATTGAATTGTATAGGGCTTTCCCTGATAAAGCGCATTTTTTTAACGCCTATTTTACCAAATTATCCGGAACAGAAGAGCTGAGAAAGCAGATCGAGTCTGGCCTATCAGAAACCGAAATACGCCGGGGTTGGGAGCCCGCTTTGAGCCAATTTAAGATTACCCGAAGCAAATATTTATTATATCCATAAAACGGCTTAGCTACACATTGTCATTTAAACAATTTTTGGTGTTTTTACTTATTATAAGTATAAACTATCAGATAAAGTTGCTATATTATCACCATGAAACCATTATGAGTTTCTGCTAAAAATCATATCCGATGAAAATTGTATTTATGGGCACGCCCCAGTTTGCTGTGGCATCATTAGACGAATTGATTAAAGCCGGTTCTGAAATTGCCGGGGTAATAACCGCGCCCGATAAACCAGCGGGCCGTGGGCAAAAGGTAACCGAGTCGGCCGTAAAGCAGTATGCTGTGGCTAATGGCTTACGTATTTTACAGCCTACTAATTTAAAGGACCCTGAATTTTTAGCAGAATTAAGATCATTAGATGCCGACCTGCAAGTGGTTGTGGCCTTCCGTATGTTGCCAGAAGAAGTATGGAACATGCCGGATAAAGGCACCATAAATTTACATGCTTCATTACTACCTAACTATCGCGGCGCGGCGCCGCTTAACTGGGTGTTGATAAACGGCGAAAAAGAAAGCGGTGTTACCACCTTTTTCCTGAAACATGATATTGATACCGGTAATGTTTTGTTTACCGAGAAAGTAACCCTTACCGGCCATGAAACCGCCGGCGAATTGCATGACCGACTGATGAACAAAGGCGCAGGCCTATTGGTAAAAACCGTAAAAGCGGTTGAGAGCGGCAGGTATAATGAGCACCCGCAATCTTCATTATTAACAGAGAATATTGAACTAAAAACAGCACCCAAAATTTACAAAAACGATTGCAAGATCAACTGGAACCTGCCGGTAACATGGGTTTATAACTTTATCCGTGGCCTAAGCCCTACTCCCGCAGCTTTTACCGAGCTAAACAGTAAAACGCTTAAAATATATAGGTGCGAGTTCCAGGAAACAGAGCCAGGCATACAACCGGGAGCTTTTTTAACTGATAACAAGACTTATTTAAAATTTGCCGCGCAGGATGGTTTTATCAACGTAACTGATGTACAGTTAGAAGGTAAAAAACGGATGGAGATTGGGGAATTTTTGAGGGGAGTGAAGTTGTAATTTGTTTACAGCTATTTTTTGGGTAATTTTATATTTATGAAAATAGAAGTGTTAAAATCTGAATTTCACGAGCTGATTGACCAGATAGATAATCCTGAAATACTTGTACAGTTTTACGATGCTATCAGCCGGTCAGTAACTTCAGAAAACTCTCTTTGGAAATCGTTGAGTAAAGAACAACAACAAGAAGTTTTAATAGCATACGAGGAAAGTGAGGATGAATCAAATTTGATTTCTTTATCTGCAATAAAATCAAAGTTTAAAGAATGGCCTTTGAAGTAGTCTTTACTAAAAGAGCTGAACGTGATTTTGAAAACATCCTAAATTACATTGACAATGAGTTTGGTGTACAAGCCACAATTCATTTCAAGGGTCTTGTTATTGACTTCGCATCATTAATTCAAAACTTTCCTGAGATAGGTAGTTTAGAAAGACCTGAGAAAAACATCAGGGGCTTTGTCGTTCATAGACGTTTAAAGGTTTTCTACAGGATAAAAGAAGAACGTATTATAATTTTAAGATTATTTGATACAAGGCAACATCCTGACAAACGATAATAGCACTGTGACTGTCCTACTACAACTTATTCAACTCATCCATCAACACTTTGCTCACTTTATTAAAGTAACGCCTTATACCGTAGCCCATAACGCATTGTATCCCCTTGCTGGCGTTAGTTAAAAAAACCTCATCCGCTTCATATAATATCTCAGGGTTTATCTGCGCCTCGGTAACTGGTATATTATTTTTTTTGGCGATGTTGAT
>DHIR01000274.1:0-1476 GCA_002403905.1 Mucilaginibacter sp. UBA4741 | reverse complement strand
CCGTTTTGGTTCAGCAAAAAAACTTCGTCCAGATTGTTTTGGGCTTTGTATAAACCCGCCATAACATAAATAAGCGAGTTGCAGGTTTTTATGTTAGACAGGTAGTTTGACGGTTTTGGCAGATCAGTAAAAATATCAACTATTAAACCTTTCTCGTTTAAAAAGTACCGTGGCTCCTCGGCTGGCGTAAACTCTAAACAGTAGCCTGATTTATTTTGCGTTGGCGCATAAAAACCCTCCGAATCACGGTAAACGGTTAATCTTAATCTGCCGTGTTTTGATTTATTGCGGATGGATAATTGCTCGGCTTTCTCTTTTAAAAAGTAAGCATCCATTTGCGAATAGCCATCAATTTTAAGAGCCTTCATACCGCGTGTTAATCGTTCGGCATGCATATCGGCAAATTTAAGCTGCCCCTTTAGCATACGCATGCTCTCGAACAAACCATCACCATATTTAAACGACCGGTTTGCTACCGAAAGCAGTTTGCTATCCGCGGGTAATATTTCTCCGTTAAAATTAATGTAAAGAGGTGCTGCCATGGTCTATTAATCGCTAATTTCACCATTTTGTGTGGCATTAGCACCAACATATTTACGCCACTTTTGCAATACCGATTCAAAATCCTCTGGCATAGGCGCTTCAAAATGAATATTTTTTTTTGTTGAAGGATGTACAAAACCCAGCGTTTGCGCATGCAGGGCTTGGCGCGGCATCAGCTCAAAACAATTCTCGACAAATTGCTTGTATTTGCTGTAGATAGCTCCTTTTAAAATTTTATCGCCCCCATAAGTGGCATCGCTAAATAAGGGGTGGCCAATATGTTTCATGTGGGCGCGTATCTGGTGCGTACGTCCGGTTTCTAACTGGCACTCAATTAGTGTAACGTAATTCATCCGTTCTAACACCTTATAATGCGTTACAGACCATTTTCCCTTTTCCTCATCATAGATAGACATTACCCGCCTATCGTTAACACTGCGGCCTATGTAGCCTGTAACGGTTCCATCCTGCTCCAGATCACCCCAAACCAGGGCTATATATTTGCGGGTTATGCTATGGTCAAAGAACTGGCGCGCCAGGTAGGTCATTGACCGCTCGTTCTTGCTTATTAATAATAAGCCAGAAGTATCTTTATCGATCCGATGAACCAACCCAGGCCTGCCATCATTACCGGGCAAGGTAGGCAATTGCTGAAAGTGATAAACCAGCGCATTAACCAACGTCCCTGTATAATTATTATATCCGGGATGCACTACCATGCCGGCTTCTTTATTTACTACCAGTACATCGTCATCCTCGTAAACAATATTTATGGGTAAGTTTTCAGGATAAACTTCCGTATCGCGCGGCGGGTGCGGTAACACAACCGATATTACATCCAACGGCTTAACCCGGTAACTGGCTTTTATTACTTTATCATTAACCAATACATTGCCTGCGTCTATGGCGTTTTGTATGCGGTTGCGCGATGCA
>DHIR01000253.1 GCA_002403905.1 Mucilaginibacter sp. UBA4741 | reverse complement strand
AATTTAGGGGAGTATTATAGTAATACCTATTGCATTAGTACCTTCTATCCATCTTTTCGGAGACATAGAAAAAGAGTTTTTACCTGCATCTTTTGCAATTTCATCGATTTCGGTGAAATTGAAGTTTTCATTATGTAAACTTTCCCAAAGTGAAAGATATTCGATAGTATCTTTTCTTGATAACCAATTTGATATTATCATTCTCCCACCTTCCAATGCCGCAACTATATCAGTAAGAGATATGTAGTCTACATCATTTATTTTAGTTGTAATAATTTGATGTCCTTGAACAATTAGTGTTTTATTTTTACTCATTTTTTATTTTTTGAATATATGATAAGTGATTGCAAACAAACATCATTAGAAAAAGTAATTACAAGTATGAAATTATAATTGCAATTTAAAAATACTAAAATATTTAGGATTTAGCATTTACTTTTCGGATTTTTACTACATGAACAATTTGCCGCCATTAGCAGAGCGCATGCGCCCCAAAAACCTTGACGATTATGTGGGACAGAAACACCTGGTGGGCCCAGGCGCGGTATTACGCAAGGCTATAGAGAGCGGCGCTTTGCCGTCTATGCTGTTTTGGGGGCCGCCGGGTGTTGGTAAAACTACGCTGGCTTATATCATATCGCAAACGCTTGACAGGCCCTTCTTCTCTTTGAGTGCCATTAACTCGGGCGTTAAGGATGTTCGCGAGGTTATTGAAACCGCAGCCCGTTTAAAAGAAGATGGCGAAACACTACCTGTTTTGTTTATTGATGAGATCCATCGTTTTTCTAAATCACAGCAAGACTCGCTTTTAGGGGCCGTTGAGCGCGGCATAGTTACGCTGATAGGTGCCACTACCGAAAACCCATCCTTCGAGGTAATATCGGCATTGCTGTCGCGATGCCAGGTATATACCCTGCAGCCATTGGAGGAGGATGATTTGGTGAGTTTATTAGATAAAGCAAAAAAAGAAGACATCGTACTACGCGATAAAAAGATCGACATCAAAGAAAATGAGGCCTTGTTGCGCCTATCCGGCGGCGATGCACGTAAGCTGCTGAATATATTCGAGTTGCTGGTAAATGCTATCTCCGGCAAAAAAATAGAGATCACTAACCAAATAGTGTTGGACCATGTGCAGCAAAACATGGCGCTATATGATAAAGCGGGCGAGAATCATTACGATATTATATCAGCCTTTATTAAATCCATGCGGGGCAGCGACCCTAACGGTGCGGTGTATTGGCTGGCGCGAATGATAGCCGGTGGCGAGGACCCGTTATTTATTGCCCGGCGCATGCTCATCCTATCATCCGAAGATATTGGTAATGCTAATCCTAATGCTTTGTTGCTGGCGCAGGCCTGTTTTAATTCGGTTAATGTAATTGGTATGCCCGAGTCGCAATTGATCTTGTCACAAACAGCTATCTATTTGGCAACATCGGCCAAAAGCAATTCGGCCACTACGGCTATTGGCGCGGCCATGGGCCTAGTAAAACAAACCGGCGATCTGCCCGTACCGTTGCACCTGCGCAACGCCCCTACCAAACTAATGAAAAACATTGGCTACGGTAAAGATTATAAATATGCCCATAGTTTTGAGAACAACTTTGTTGATCTTGACTTTTTACCCGATGCCATAAAAGGCACAAAAATTTACGATCCCGGTAACAACCCAAGGGAGCATGAGTCAAAAGAAAAGTTAAAAAAATTATGGGGCGACAGGTATAAATATTAGACCTCACCCCGGCCTTTTCAAATAAAAGAGGGAGACTCAAAAAGTCAATTTATTTAATTATAATTACAGTAATTAACTATTTCTTATCAGGCCGCGTATGATATCAACTTTCTTTAAGCACGAGTTAAAAGCTTTTTGGCGATCAAAAAATACGGGTAAAAATTTAGCCGTACGTATAATTATGGCCATACTTATACTGTACATGTTACTTAACGTGGTAGTAGTTGGCTTTTTCCTGGACAAGATATTAGGCAAAACATTTCCTCATGATCCTATTCTCTTTTCTTTTTGCGGTATAATCCTGATCTACTTTATGGGCGAATTATTTGCACGCCTACAACTACAGGAATTGCCAACATTAAGGGTTCAGCCATATTTACAGTTGCCCATTAAGCGCAATACTATGGTTGGGTACCTAGCTTTAACCGCGCTGTTTTCGGTGTTTAACCTTTGGCCCATAGTTCTATTCTTCCCCTTTATTTTTAAAATAATATTGCATGATGCCGGTGGGTTTGCCACACTTGGTTTTATAGTTTCCATTTTGGGTATAAGCATCTTAAATAATTACCTGGCCTTATATATAAAACGCAAGGCAAACCTAAATGGCTGGGTATTTTTAATAGCGGCGGCTGTTTTAGTGCTGATAGGCTTGTCAGATTTTATGTGGCATATTATTTCGATCCGCAATATTTCTTACCTGTTTTTTGGGCACCTGATAAACCACCCTGTTTTAGCTTTAGTGCCGGTATTGTTGGGTGTGGCTATGTACTATTTAAACTTTATCTACCTTAAACAAAACCTTTACCTCGAAGAATTAAGTACCAAAAAAGACAAGTACAAAAGCAGTACCGAGTACCCCATGTTAAGTTACTTCGGTGCCACCGGCGACCTGGTAGCCAACGAGGTTAAATTGATATTGCGGAACAAGCGCCCTAAGTCGCAGGGAAATCGCTTTTAACTTTTTGAGAGAGTAAAAAAGGTGTATATTTAGGATATAAAT
>DHIR01000219.1:3478-6542 GCA_002403905.1 Mucilaginibacter sp. UBA4741 | reverse complement strand
AGATGTGTATAAGAGACAGGTGTATAGATTTCTCCCGTTGGTCGAAATGACACCTGTTTTAAATATTACGCCCAATTAAAGTCCACCACTTTTCCATTCAACTTCCATTTTTTTGGTTGGATGTTAGTCATCCAATCCAGCGGCTCGCCTAATGGCTGTACTTTGGCAGCTTGCGCAAACGCGGTTTTTATGGCTGCTTTTTGTGCCTCGCCAGTGGCCTCAGGCTGTGCCGATATAAATAGTGGCGCGCCGCTTTGTGCCAGCAGATCTAACCATTGTTTATTGCGGTTCCAATCTATTTTGGTGGTAAGGCCCACGCAATCGCCATCAACCGCATACAATTTATTATGCTGTGGCAAGCGGAACCCCATCGTATTTACACCCATTTTGGGTACCCGGCTCCATTCGTTACCGCTGGTATCATCGCCAATACGACAAAGCTCAAAGATCCCCGCGCTTAAATGGCTCATGGTATTGCAGCCTATTATATAGATACCGTCGCCTGCCGCGTCGCGTATGTTGCGATATAGATCCAGTATGATCTCGGCGGTAGTTTTACTGCGGTCATTAAAGTTCCAGCCGGGCTCGGTAATGCTGTCTTTCATGGCACCGCCCCAGCGGCCGGTAATATCATAGGTGCTAAAATCATGCTTTACCATTTCATAGCCCCAGTCTTTATAAAAATCAAAGTTGCGCTTAATATGTGCTACGTTTTCTGGTATGGTTGGGTCGAGCACCGGGTTTTTAGGATTGTTTCGGCCTTTTATTTTGGGAGCAAGAAGACTGGCCTTTTCATCATGACGGGCACAAAGCGGGCGCATCCATAAACCCGGGCGCATACCGCTTTTTTTAATTTCATCGCCTAGCAGGTGCATATCTTTAAACTTGTCATTGGGTTTAGAGAAATCATCGTTCCAGCCGCCATCGCCCGGCAAATAAGGCGAGTAGGTTGCCCAACCCGCATCAATTACAGAGAAAGGTTTGTTATGTGTATCGGTAACCAACTCGCTCATGGTGGCTGTAGTTTGTTTTATCAGGTCGAAATTGTTTCTGCCGTAGGCAAAATACCAATCATTAATACCATAAACAGGTTGCTTAGGCAGGCGTGGTTTTTCGCACATTATCCCGCAAAACCTATGATCGGTTTGGAAAGGTGTTTCGCTCGATTTGTTTTGGGTAGTAACAATATCAGCGGCATGTAAAGTACGGTTGCCCAACATTACCCCATTACCGCCCGAGTGTGTATCTAAAGTAAGTTCTAAACTATCATTACTTAAACCCCACCAGCAAATACTGTTAGTGCCGGTTTTTACACCGAAGCAGGCAGTTTGTTTGGTATCATGTATTAACACATACCATGGGTTTTTTACGCCGGATGTATTGGTTTTCCACTGTAAGTCGCCGTAAGAGCGCTCCCAATGATCGCCCAGAAACATAGCGTTTGATGGCATATTATGCGCCCATTTTAAACGTACCGCGTTTAATTGTTGCGTTGGCGATGTAATATAAACCCCTTTGGCGTTACCGTTTGTTTTTACGGTTACTTCAATATCCTTATAACTAAACTTAGAACCGTTACTGCCTTTCAATTGAAACCATTCATCACCAGATTGTGCCCAAACTTCGTTTGGCATATTTATAGCAGTTGTTTGTGCTGAGGTAGCATAAGTTACACGGCTTAATAATACAGCCACGGCAGTAGTTGCCGAAAATTGAAGGAAATGTCGTCTTTGCATAGGTTTAAAAGGTTACTGTTTAAGCTTAGTGGGCTAAAAGTAACTTTTTTAATTATTCCAATGCAATGTTTTGATGAAGTAACTTTAACCGGTAGTTATTTAAAAAGCTGGGTCATTACTTTTCCTTTACTTGTTTCCATATTAAAGTTTAATAATTTGGCTACCGTTTTGCTAATATCGATTTGTTCGTAAGGGGTTCCTAAAGCCGCGCCTACTTTAAAATCAGGCCCTATACCCAAAAACTCAATATGCCTGCATCCGTCGCATCCATCGCCATGGCTTACATAGCCATCTGCAACGCCGGGCAGGTGCCTGCCATGGTCATTAGTTACAATAATTGTTGTCTTATTTTTATAAGTATCATCACTCTGAATAAGGTCATACAATTCTTTAACATAGGCATCGGTTTCCTTAATTGCGTTTATATAATTATCCCATTGCATACCATGCCCATAATAATCAGGATCTTTAAAATTTATCAGCATTAAATTAGGATGATAAGTGGTAAGCACGTTCTTAGCACGAATTAAGGTTGTATCGTCAGAGCGATAGCCGGTAAATAGCCCGGCATTACCACAATCTGTCCGTGGCATGTATTTGCCTGCCCAGCCTTCTTCCTGGCAATTGCCTAATATTTGTAACTTATCTTTACTTGCAATTACCCAGGCTTTCTCTGCAGGTTTGCCTGTGCTTTTAAGATAGTTTTGAAATATTGAAGAATATTGAGGGAGTACCTGCCCGGTATTCTCTAAATTTTCATAATTACCCGTACAAATTGCATCATGCCCCGAATCGGTATTGGTGGTCCCCATGTTATTGAAACTATCTAAACGTACACCTTCATATTGCAGGCGATATAAATTAGGAATATTCTGACGGGTATAATCGCCCCATGTTTCGCTATATCTGGGGCCATCAATTACAATTATAATAACATTTTCGGTTTTGCAACAAGGCTCGCTTGATGTAGGGGTAGTTGTATTGGTTGTGCCTACGGTAGTTGTTGTACTGGTAGTAGTAGTTACCTGGGCAGTGCCTGTGTCTTGAGTAGAGTTGGCCGCAGGTATTTTTGTTTCTTTACCACAAGAGTAAAAAAAAGATAACGCAACAATACTTACAAATAGTTTAACGCAATAGGGGATACGCATAGGGGCAAATTGGCTTGTTTATACAAGTGTATAACTAAAATTCAATTGTAACAAATAAGTTACATTTTTTTATTGAAGATAGTAATCTACCTGGGGGTGTATAATAATCAATAAGTTTACTAAATAGTTTAATTGGCTTGTTTATACAAGTATATAATTAGAGCCTGTTTAAATTTGTTA
>DHIR01000219.1:0-3211 GCA_002403905.1 Mucilaginibacter sp. UBA4741 | reverse complement strand
TATTATTGAATAAAATTTAAACAGGCTCTTAATATTTGAATGTAACAAGAAAGATACGATATATTTTTACCCGCTATAAAAATATAGAATACGTTATGGTGGAATAAATAATTTAAGTTAAAGCCAAAATGCTTTAATTATTTAAAGCGGTATATACCTATCCTTGTAAAAAAAATGTAACGGGTGGGTATTCTGTAGTTAAAAACAACTAATTTGAGCCCGTTAAATCACCAATTAAAAATCGTTTCTATTAAACGTAATTAACTAATAAATACTATGCTACTGTTAGGAATTGATATTGGGACTTCATCGGTAAAAGTATCTATAATTGATGCTGCTACACAAAAAACGATAACATCGGCCCAATATCCGGATTCGGAATCACCAATTACCGCGCTACAGCCAGGGTGGGCAGAGCAATCGCCGCAAATGTGGTGGGAGCAAACGCAAAAAGCTATTGAAATGTGCAATAGCTCTAAAAAATATAACCCGCTAGATGTTTCGGCTATTGGTATTGCTTACCAAATGCATGGCCTGGTATTGGTTGATAAAGACCAGAAATTATTACGTGATAGCATTATTTGGTGCGATAGCCGCGCGGTTGAGATCGGTGAGAAAGCGTTTAATGCCATTGGACACGAGCAATGCTTATCGCATTTATTAAACTCGCCGGGCAATTTTACCGCCAGCAAACTGGCTTGGGTAAAGCAAAACGAGGCGGCGATATATGCGCAAATAGATAAAATAATGCTTCCCGGCGATTTTATTGCCATGAAGCTAAGCGGTGATATCACTACTTCTATATCGGCATTGTCTGAAGGTGTGTTTTTCGATTTTCAGACAAACAGTTTATCCAAAGATGTTATTGAATATTATGGGTTCAGCGAAAGCTTGTTTCCACCAATTCAGCCTGTATTTTCTAATCATGGCGGTGTGTTGCCTTCGGTAGCCCAGCAGTTGGGGTTAAAAGCAGGTGTACCAATTGCTTATAAAGCCGGCGATCAGCCCAATAATGCGTTATCATTAAATGTATTAAACCCGGGCGAGGTTGCTGCAACAGCAGGCACATCAGGCGTTATATATGGTGTAAGCGATAAGTTGACGTACGACCCGCAATCGCGCGTTAATACTTTTGCACACGTTAATTATACCGAACAACAAAAAAGCCTGGGCGTATTGTTATGCATAAATGGCACGGGTAGTCTATACCGCTGGACTAAAAACCTTTTTGGATCAGCAGTTAGTTATACGCAGATGAATGAGCTGGCCACAAAAGCGCCACTCGGTAGTGACGGCCTGCGCATATTGCCTTTTGGTAACGGTGCCGAGCGTATGCTGAATAATGAATTACCAGGTGTACATCTGCAAAATATCGACTTAAACCTGCATAGCCAGGCACATATATTTAGAGCGGTGCAGGAAGGTATAGCCTGCGCTTTCCGTTACGGTGTTGATATTATGCGTGAAAATGGTATGAGCCCCAAGATAATACGCGCGGGTAAGGCTAACCTGTTTTTAAGCGACCTGTTTGCGCAAACATTTGTAAATGCCACCGGCATCCCGGTTGAATTATATAATAATGACGGCAGTGTAGGTGCCGCTTTAGGGGCAGGTATCGGCTCGGGCATATTTGCATCACCAGCCGAAGCGTTTGCAAAAATGGAACGTATACAATTAATAGAACCAACGACGGCAGATTTCGAACCTGTTTACCAGGAGTGGAAAGCGCTACTACAAAAACAATTAAAAAGTAATCGGTGAAATCACCTCCAAATCGGTGAAATCCAAATCAAAGAAATCTATAATTCTATAAATCAACAATTCAATAATTACATTATGAGTATAGTAACAGGCGAAACCGAGTATTTTAAAGGTATCGGGCAAATTAAATACGAAGGCTTAGGGTCTGATAACCCATTAGCTTTTCGCTGGTATGACGCGGATAGAGTTGTAGCCGGCAAAACCATGAAAGATCACTTGCGCTTTGCGGGTGCTTACTGGCATTCATTTGTAGGCAATGGTGCCGATCCGTTTGGCGAACCTACCCACATATTTGAGTGGAACAAAAAGGCAGACGCGGTTGAACGTGCCAAAGATAAAATGGACGCGGCATTTGAGTTTTTAACCAAAATGAACCTGCCTTACTATTGCTTCCATGATGTTGATGTAGTTGATTATGGTAACGATATTAATGAAAACGATCGTCGTTTACAGGCCCTGGTTGATTATGCTAAACAAAAACAAGCTGCCAGCGGTGTAAAATTGCTTTGGGGTACATCAAACCTATTCTCTAACCGCAGGTATATGAATGGTGCGGCTACTAATCCTGATTTTCATGTATTATCACATGGCGCAGCGCAGGTTAAAGCAGCTATTGATGCTACTATTGCATTAGGCGGCGAAAACTATGTTTTTTGGGGTGGACGCGAAGGTTATATGACCTTGTTGAATACCGACATGAAACGCGAGCAGGAGCATTTCGCAAAGTTCTTACATACCGCAAAAGACTATGCACGCAAACAAGGCTTTAAAGGAAACTTCTTTATCGAACCAAAACCTTGCGAGCCTACCAAGCACCAGTATGATTATGATTCGGCTACCGTATTTGGCTTTTTGCAAAAATATGGTTTGCTGGACGATTTTAAATTGAATATTGAAGTTAACCATGCTACATTGGCTGGACATACTTTCCAACACGAGTTGCAGGTTGCTGCGGATTCGGGTTTATTAGGATCAATAGATGCTAACCGTGGCGATAACCAGAACGGTTGGGATACAGACCAGTTCCCGAATGATATTAACGAGATAACCGAGTCTATGATGATCATATTAGAAGCAGGCGGTTTACAAGGCGGTGGTATTAACTTTGATGCCAAGATCCGTCGTAATTCAACCGACCCTGCCGACTTGTTCTACGCGCACGTAGGTGGTATGGATATTTTCGCAAGGGCGTTGATCACTGCTGATAACATCCTGCAAAAATCAGAATACAAAAAACTGCGTAAAGACCGTTACTCGTCATTCGATACAGGTAAAGGCAAAGAATTTGAAGAAGGCAAACTTTCTTTAGAAGACCTGCGCGCTTACGCTGTTGAAAACGGCGATCCAAAAGTAGCCAGCGGTAAACAGGAGTATATAGAGAATTTGATAAATAGGTATATCTAAATTATATAGTTTTTTAAATGCGAAGAGGCTGTATCATAAATCATGA
>DHIR01000133.1 GCA_002403905.1 Mucilaginibacter sp. UBA4741 | reverse complement strand
TATTATATGCCCTTATGGGCGCACCTGTACATGCATTTGTTCGCCGGGCTTTTGTTCGCCTCGTTTGGCGAAGCCTTGTTTGACTTCCTCATCTTTATGAGTATAGTAGCGGTGGTACTCCAGTTTGCCATAATATAAGATGTCCTTGTTGCTTTGCACTTTATCCTTTTTAAAGTTTCGGGCATATTCGTCCATGACCTCGTTAGCGTACTGCTTTAATTGCTGCCTGGCACCTTCCTCACCATATTCTTCCTTCAGGAATAACAACTCGTGTTCGCTGGGGCTGATATTGACCAAAAAGAATTTGGCTTCGTCCCTGGATAACCGGTCTACGTTATGGTCAATATCGTACCTGACCTGGTAAGGCTGAATTTCCTGGTTTTGATGGTTAAACCAGTATTCCGGTTCCAGCCGCGGGTTTTGTTCCTGCTGCAGCCGGTTCTCTTTTTCAAGGTAATTAACTAATTGCCCGCTGCTGCCTTTGTTGTTACCTGTTTCGCTTTTGCAGATATTGATATGCATATGGCTTTTACCTCATCATTTCCAGTTCCATGTGGGCTTGGTAAGCCAGGCTGTCCTTTTCGGTCTGCTTGGTCATCATGTTCATTTGATCGCGCCCCTTGATATAATTCTCCAGTATCTCGGAAAAACGTTTTTTCAGCTTTTCCCGGTCGACTGTGGCTTGCTTTCCTGCCATCAGGTGCTGCCAGATCTCATGGAGCACTTTTACTTCCTCTTTATTGAAAGCTTCCTGCTTTTGGGCAAAGGGTATTAGTTGGTTGTTCAAAATTTCCAGTGTCCCGTTCTGCAATTTGATCTGGCGCTCACCATCTTTTTTAAGTGGTATCAGCAGGTCACTTTCCTGGGTGCGGAAAAATCCTATAATCGTATCGCTTCGTTTAACGATCTCTTTTTTTAACAGTTCATCGTTCAGGTCGCGGGGGTCTTTCTTGCTTTTATAAAAATAATCCACCATCGCGATAAAGAAATCGATCCTGGTCAGGCCGCATTTATCACACATCTTTTGCAGCTTGCTGTCGGCGGTTATGGGAAACCTTATGGTTTTGATATTGGGATCAGTTTGTTTGTTCATAATCCTTTAGTCATTGTTAATCAATCTGTTAGAATATCGGTATACCGGCCAGTATACTAAAAACGGCCTTTACAGCTATTTCCAGGGGGTAAAATATACTTCCGGTATACTAAAAACCGCTTTTAAAGCCCCGCAGGGCGAGCAGGAGTCAGGTGCACCTGACTCCCGCTCGCTCCTTTTCAAATTGTCATTTTCAAATCACAATAGGGGTGCGAGTGTGCAGGGGAAAAAAGGATTGACTTTGTTTCGGTATAAATATTCTCAAATTGAATGAAAAACAATAAACCGCACAGTATCCGCACAAAATGTAATAGAAAACCCGCTTCTAAATGAATAGAGCGGGTTTACAGTGATCCCAATAGGATTCGAACCTATGACCTACAGATTAGAAATCTGTTGCTCTATCCAGCTGAGCTATGGGACCATCGCGAATGGATTTCGCGGTGCAAAGATGCAAAAATCTGCTAAAAAGAAACCAGAAATTTCACTTTTATTTATTGCAGCGGCTATTAACTTAACTAAAAGCATAACCTAATATTAACATAAAGTATAAGGTTGGTCATAATTTTTTAGCTACAGGTATTTAAATTACAATAAGAAGTTATACATTTAGCCACTATTTTAAAAAAACTTAAAGGTATGATCATAATTGCTGACGGCGGTTCAACCAAAACGAACTGGTGTTTACTAAACGAGGATGGTAAAAAGGTGTATTTTAATACAGAGGGGTATAATCCTTACTTTTCAAGTATTGAGTACATTGTTAATTCATTAAATGAAAGTTTACCTACCGATCTTGAAAAAGATAAAATAACAGAGGTGAATTACTATGGTGCAGGCTGCTCGACTGCCGAAAAACGCAAACAGGTAGAAGACGCCATGAGCCAGGTTTTTACAAAGGCTAAAGTAAATATAGGTCATGACCTGCTTGCTGCCGCCCGTGCATTGCTAGGCAGAACTGCCGGCTTTGCCGCCATATTAGGCACCGGTACCAATACCTGTATTTATGATGGCAAAGACATTGTAAACAATATTGACTCGGGTGCTTATATTTTGGGCGATGAAGGTAGTGGCTGCTATATTGGCAAAAAACTATTAACCGATTATATTAGAGGTTATATGCCTGAGCCGGTGCGAGCTTTGTTTTGGGAGACGTTTCAATTAACTCCTGATGATGTGAACGAGCAAGTTTATACAAAACCTTTAGCTAACCGTTTTTGCGCCAGCTTTAGCAAGTTTGTTTACGATAATAATGTGCATATTGAATACTCGCGTAACCTGGTTAGAACTTCGTTCGAAGATTTTTTCAAGAACCTGGTAACTCATTATCCCGATTATCAAAAATATACTTTTAACTGCATTGGTTCTGTTGGTTATAACTTCCGTAATGTTTTAGAAGAAGTTGCTACAGAAAACGGAATGGTAGTTGGTAACATTATACGCTCACCTATAGATAGCCTGGTTAAGTTCCACATGGAGCTGGCCTCAGAGGTATAGGTAGGGAGAATCAAGAAGTAAGAGTCAAGAATCAAGATGGGTTATCCATTTTAGTTCTTGACTTTTTTTATGCCGATTTTTTTTTCAAAAAAAGAGCCAAAATATAGTCTTGGCTCTTGATTCTTGTATCTTGACTCTAAATTAAGCAGTCAATTCATTTTGAAATATCTTAGCGTATTTGCGTCTGTCAAACTTATATAGTTTAGCTGCGCGATAGGATACACCTTTTTGCTTTTCAACCAATTCTTTCAAAAAGCCGTAGCTCAGCATTTTTTTGCGGAAGTTGCGTTTATCTAACTTCTTGTTTAAAATAGCTTCATATAGTCCTTGCAGTTGGGTAAGGGTAAATTTTTCGGGCAATAAGTCAAAAGCTATGGGTTGATGGTTTAAACGCCGGCGTATTTTGCTAAAGCCGTTATTAAATATCTCGGTATGGTCAAATGCCAGCTTGGGTAAGCTATTAACGGGGTGCCACACGGCTTTACGGGCATATTGGGTTACAGGCCTTAATTCTTTTTGCCCGTTAATGCGTATCAATGCATAATAACCTACTGTAATCACTCGCCCTTGCGGGTGGCGGTTAACTTCGCCAAAGGTGTGGAACTGTTTCATCTGCAGATCGCGCAGGCCGGTAAGTTCATATAGTATCCGGTCGGCAGCGTCATCGAGGCTTTCATCCTGCTTTACAATATCACCGGGTAAGGCAAACCAATCTTTAAAGGGTTCGTCATTACGTTCAATTAAAAGTATTTTAAGTTCTCCGGCTTCAAACCCAAAAATCAAACAGTCAATAGAGAACACTGACTCAAACGTAGGTAATTTGTCTTCCAAAATGACGTTATAATTAAGTTTGTAATTTATTAATTTAATATGCTTTACCGGCATCAAAAATAAATAAAAATAAATTTAACGGTGTAATTTTCACACCTTATATTTGTGAAAAATTTTTTTGGTAAAAAAGATGCGTAAAATTTCGAAAATAGGAGTGCTTACATCAGGCGGCGATGCACCGGGAATGAACCCGTGTATCCGGTCGGTTGTACGGACGGCTATATATAACAAATTACAAGTTGTTGGTATAAAGCAGGGGTATAAGGGAATGATCGAGAATGATATGTATGATATGGAAACCCGCTCTGTAAGTAACATATTAAACCTAGGAGGTACCATATTAAAAACAGCACGATGCCTGCCTTTCCGTACGGATGAAGGTATGGAAACCGCCTATCAAAATATAAAAGCACAAGGTATTGAGGGATTGGTAGTGATAGGGGGGGACGGAACTTTTACTGGGGCGCTACGTTTTTCGCAAAAATATCCGGATATATCTGTAATAGGCATACCAGGCACAATTGATAATGATCTGTACGGCTCTACCTATACTTTGGGTTTTGATACCGCGACAAATACTGTTATTGAAGCTATTGATAAAATACGTGATACTGCCGACTCGCATGATCGTTTGTTTTTTGTTGAGGTGATGGGCCGCGACTCGGGCGCTATTGCTTTGCGTGCCGGTATATCATGCGGAGCAGAAGCTATTTTACTGCCGGAGAAATCAACAGCTATTGATGATCTGATCAAACAATTAAAACATAGCGAATCCAACAAAAAATCATCCAGTATAGTTATTGTTGCCGAAGGTGATAAAACCGGCGGTATTTATGACCTTGCCAAACGTGTACAAGAAGAAATAACTTACTACGATATAAAAGTAACCGTGCTGGGCCACTTGCAAAGAGGCGGTGCACCAAGTAGCTTTGACCGTGTATTGGGCAGCCGTTTAGGTTTTGCAGCCGTTAACGCGCTTATTGCCGGCCACAGCCAAAAAATGGTTGGGTTGGAAGCAAATCATATTAAATTAACTCCGCTTGATGAGGCGCTAAGTCATCACGACTTTAAGCTGGAAGCAGATCTGTTACAAATGGTGGAGGTACTTTCCATATAATGATCGCGGTTGTATATAGCGGATCAAATAATGCTGACTGGCGACTGTCAGATAAAGGAAGAACTATTGCTTCTTTTAAAACCAACGGCATTAATCCCTATTTTATTGACGAGAAACACATCATACAACTGCTAAACAAAAACATTAATTTGATACACCATGCCGAAGAAATAAAGCGTATTTATTTTTTTGGTGCCGGCTCGTCATCAAAACAGTTGCAGAGTGTTGTGCATAATGCGCTTTCCACGTTTTTTAAATTTGGTAAAGTAACCGTATCGCATGATATTGAGGGCGCTGCTATTGCCTGCTGCCGCAATACGCCGGGCATTATTGGTATATGTGGCAGTGGATCAAACGCGGCCTGGTATGATGGCCGTAAGGTAAAGCCTAATAATTACGGCTTAGGCTATATTTTGGCTGATGAAGGATCAGGCAACTGGTTGGGCAAACAGTTGATAAAGGCTTTCATGAATGAAACGCTGCCCGAAAACCTGCGGAAAAAGTTTGTGCATAAGTATGAGGCTGATCGTAAAACACTATTGGAAAAAGTTTATCGTCAAAAACAAACCGCCTTGTATCTAAGCTCGTTCAGCGAGTTTTATATAGAGAACGATGGTGATGAATATCTTAAAAACGTCATAAAAGACGGATTTAATAGACTTATAACCACATACTTGTTACCTTTACATAAGCAATACCCGCAAGCGTCTTTACATTTTGAAGGCTCGGTAGCTTTCGCTTTCCAGGATTACCTGCGGGAGACGACTGCCGAAGCAGGACTTGAAATTGCGGGCATTATAAAAGAACCTATAAACAATCTATTAACGTATTATTCAAATAAAAATTAAAAAAATCATGAAAATAGGAATTAACGGTTTCGGCCGTATTGGCCGCCTGGCATTTAGAGCTGCAATTGAAAGATCAGACATTGAAGTTGTTGGTATTAATGACCTTGTTGAGCCTGATTACATGGCTTACATGTTAAAATACGAT
>DHIR01000187.1:2851-3524 GCA_002403905.1 Mucilaginibacter sp. UBA4741 | reverse complement strand
GATACAGGATAAGGGCCTGCAAAAGCAATTCTTTAAAGAGAATGATATACCAACTGCAGAATTTAAAATGATCGCTTCAGTTGATGACCTTAAACAACTAGATTTCCCCTACCCATACATACAAAAATTAAGGCGCGATGGTTATGATGGCCGTGGTGTTTATAAAGTGGTTGACGAAAGTTACCTGGCAAACGCCTTTACCGAGCCAAGCATCATAGAGCGTTTAATAGATTTTGAAAAAGAGATAGGCGTAATAGTGGCCCGTAATGAAAGCGGCGAGGTGAGTACATTCCCATTGGTGGAGATGGAATTTAACCCTGATGTTAATTTGGTAGAGTTCCTGATATCGCCTTCTACCCTATCATTCGAAATACAACAGGAGGCCGAACGCATTGCCAAAAAAATAGCCGAGGACCTTAAAATAGTTGGCCTATTAGCTGTCGAAATGTTTTTAACTAAAGACGGGCAGATACTGGTTAATGAGTTGGCACCACGCCCGCATAACAGTGGCCACCAAAGTATTGAGGGTAATGTGGTTTCGCAATTCGAGCAGCATTTACGTGCGATATTTGATCAGCCTTTAGGCGATACATCAAGCTTAAACAACGCAGTAATGATAAACATCCTAGGCGAGCCCGGCTTTGAAGGACCCGCGGTTTACCAGGGAATAGAA
>DHIR01000187.1:2384-2605 GCA_002403905.1 Mucilaginibacter sp. UBA4741 | reverse complement strand
CCCGCGGTTTACCAGGGAATAGAAAAAATATTAAAATGCCCCGGTGTATATGTACATTTATATGGCAAAGCGCTAACCAAACCCTTTAGAAAGATGGGGCATGTTACCATTGTGGATGCGGATAGGGAGAAGGCGATAGAGACAGCGAGATTTGTGCAGCGGACTTTAAGAGTGATTAGCTAAGAATAAATACTTCGCACGTCATTGCGAGGAACGAAGCA
>DHIR01000187.1:1153-2139 GCA_002403905.1 Mucilaginibacter sp. UBA4741 | reverse complement strand
GCTTCGTTCCTCGCAATGACGGTTTGATAAAATAAACTATATGAGCCAACCCAAAATAAGTATCATCATGGGCAGCAAATCGGATCTCCCGGTTATGCAGGATGCCGCAGACGTATTAACAGAGTTGGGAGTTGCTTACGAAATCACAGTCGTATCAGCACACCGCACACCTGATCGCATGTTCACTTACGCGCGCGAAGCCGCAGGCCGTGGCATAAAAGTTATTATTGCCGGTGCTGGCGGCGCGGCGCATTTGCCGGGCATGGTAGCATCATTAACGCACTTACCGGTTATTGGCGTGCCTGTTAAGTCAAGCAACTCTATTGATGGGTGGGATTCTATCCTGTCTATCCTGCAAATGCCAAATGGCATCCCGGTAGCAACAGTAGCTTTAAACGCCGCAAAAAACGCGGGCATATTGGCGGCTCAAATTATTTCGACCGCGGACGATTCGATAGTTAAAAACCTGATCGCCTATAAAGAAACTTTAAAGAAAAAGGTTGAAGAATCGGCAGAAGAAATGAAGAACAACAGTTAATCAAACGCCACAACATCAACTCCTGATATTCTATTTACATGGCAATTACAACCACCTGACAATTTAAGAGTAACAGCTTTTGTTTGCCCGGTAGTTGGATTAGTTGCCGACACCAACACATCATCGCCATCCGTAGATAGTTGTGATTTGGCGTTATCATCAGCCACTATATAAGACCCATAAATCATGTTTATGACTGCTGAACTGGTATTAACAATTTTTAAATGTGTACGCTGGTTAGTAACGCTATAATTTTGTACCGTCATAGCATTACCATTTTTATCGGTAAATTTTATGGTGATGATGGCAAATAGGTCTGTGCATACTTGTGTACCACAAGGTGTTTGTACTTGCTGTTGTGCTTTGTGGCAGCTAATAAAGCTACAGGCAAACAACAGCGATATAAAAATTCTTTTAATCATATATTAACTAATCTCTAATCACTAAT
>DHIR01000187.1:660-886 GCA_002403905.1 Mucilaginibacter sp. UBA4741 | reverse complement strand
ATTAACTAATCTCTAATCACTAATCTTTTAATTCAACTGCGGATTTTCCGGGAAATTAGCAATGTGAGCATAACGATTGCCCAGGCTAATTACCACCTCTTTCCACATGTTTTGTTCTGAAACGTTAAAAATGGTGCTGGCGCTACACTTCTCTGCAATTATCCAGCTATTTTCTTTTAATTCTTCGTCAAGCTGGCTTGATGTCCAGCCGGAATAGCCCATAAAA
>DHIR01000187.1:0-432 GCA_002403905.1 Mucilaginibacter sp. UBA4741 | reverse complement strand
CAGCCGGAATAGCCCATAAAAAATCTGACCTCGGTCTCATTTAATTGATAGTCTGATATCAATTGTTTTATGGTTTCAAAATCGCCTCCCCAGTATATACCATCACAAATTTCAATGCTGCCGTCAATTTTATCGGGGGCGCAATGTATAAAGTGCAGGGTGTTGGCGGCCACGGGTCCGCCAGTGTAAACGGGTATTTCAGAGTATGAAGTATCGGGCAAAACATCGCCCAGCAAATAATCGCTTTGGTGGTTCAGTATAAAACCCATAGCACCGCTTTCGGCGTATTCTGTTAGCAATATTACCGATCTTTTAAAGTTGGGGTCCAGCATAAATGGCTCCGAAATTAATAAGCGTCCTGCTGCGGTTGTGATAGAATTTAACATGTTAGTAATTTATAATATAGACTAATAGGTATATACGCTTAAGTCG
>DHIR01000116.1:14087-20483 GCA_002403905.1 Mucilaginibacter sp. UBA4741 | reverse complement strand
GAGCCTCCTATCGGGATCGAACCAATGACCTACTGATTACAAGTCAGTCGCTCTACCAGCTGAGCTAAGGAGGCTAATATATACCTGATAAGCTGCTGATCAATACAGATCGTTCAAGACTAACCTGCAAAAATCGCCGGCTATTTATAAGGTGTAATATTTTTTATTTTAAAGAACCATCCTCTTTTGTTGAAGAAGCGCGTTACACACCTCTCCGAAAGGGATTGCAAATTTACAAATAAATAACGCTGTACAAAATTTTTTATCAAAAAAAACTTAATGACTTTTTGAGGGAAATTTTTGAGTGATTTTTATAGCTAAGAACCAGTTATTTATATCACTCCCTGATCTTTTAATCGGGTAAAAATGATAGTAGTATCAGCGGTATCGTGCTCACTTTTCAGGTAAATTTCGGTCAGAAAAATTGTTTCTCTATTTATAATGACGTAGGTGATCACCCTGGCTCCTCCTGATTTACCCTTATTTGTCCCAGTAACTGAAAGCCTTATTTTATAAAAATCATGCCCTAGCTGAATACCCATAGTGGGGTTAGCTTTTACATCTGTGATCAGCTTAGTGATATCAGCTTTAATTCCGGGATATTTTTTGACAATTCTTTTTGCTTCTTTAGCAAATTCAGAAGTAATAACAACCTTATAGCTCATTTAAGAATTCACTTGCATCCTGAAGCTCGATCTTACCTTCTTTGTAGAGTTTAATCTCTTCAGCCGATCTTTTTAGACGGTTATAAAGTAATTGTTCAGATTTATTTAAAGATCGTTTTTTTACACCTGTTTGTTTAGCTATATTATAATCCAAACCCAATGCATCCAAAACAGCTTTGATAGCTTTTTCAGTTTTTTTATCTTCTATATTTACAGTAACCGTTGTCATTATAACAAAAATACAATATTATTTAAATAATAGTGACTAACCGCTGTATCAAAAAAAAATCGACAGCCTTTTGAGCCATCGATCTTTATAAAATATATGTATTCTTTACACTTAAAATTCCTCTTCGGTTGATGCCAGTACGGCCTTTTCAACCTCTTGAGCAGCAATCTCTTTCCGCTTTTTATGCTTCCCAATTTGCTTGCGGAGGCTCTCAATGGCAAGATCTGTCGCCTCTTCAAAAGTTTTACATTGTTCTTTCGCAAAAATTTGGTTGCCCGGTAACTGCAGTTTTATTTCGGCTATTTTATTTGCTTCGTCTTCTACGTTTTCCAGCTTTAAATAAACTTCGCCATTTATAATGTTGTCATAAAAGGTTTCCAGCTTGTCGGCTTTCTTCTGTATAAATTCTAATAATCCTTTGTCTGCAGTAAAATGAATTGATTGCACTGTAATTTTCATGGTTCCTCCTTTTTATGCCTTTGGATGGGCGAGTTTATAAATAGATTTTAGTCTCTCAACAGAGTTATGCGTATAAATTTGGGTAGCGCTTAAATTGGCATGGCCCAGTAATTCTTTTATCGCATTTAAATCAGCTCCTGCATTGAGCAGGCTGGTTGCAAAGGTGTGCCTCAATACGTGGGGGCTCTTTTTATTTTGGGTTGATATGTTAGATAAATATTTATGCACTGTTAGATAGATTAGCTTTGGATATGCATTTGCCCCTTTATCTGTAACGATCAATGCTAATGAATTGTTACTAAAATTTTTACTTTTCTTTAACTCACTGTACCTCAACAGCAATAAGCGCAGCTCGTGGTTAAGGGGTATGATGCGCTCCTTATTTCGCTTGCCCAAAACCTTTACTGTACCCTCGTAAGTATTAATATCGCTATCTTTTATTCCTAATAATTCGGCCAGGCGCATGCCGGTGCCAAACAATATTTCAATGATCAGCTTATCGCGGGTGCCTTTAAAGTCGTCGGTAAACACTTTGCCACTATCCAGCATCTGGGTAAGGCGCGCATCTTCAACAACAACGGGTAAGTATTTGGGTATTTTAGGTGTGTTTATTTTTGATGCCGGGTTAATGGTTAATATCCCCTCTTGCACCAAAAACTTAAAGTATTTGCGCAGTGTGGCAATTTTACGGTTGACAGAACGCGCGGTTAATTGCTGGTTCATTAACTCAATCATCCAATTACGTATCTGGTAGTGGGTAATTTGTTGCGGGTGTGTTATAATTTGATCGGGATGGTTAAGGAAACCAATAAACTGATCAAGGTCTGACTGATAAGCAGATATCGTATGCGGTGAGTACCGTTTTTCGAATTTAATATAATGTATAAACCGATCTAAAAACATAAAAACTACTTGTACATCCGATAGAATGAATGTACAAATAGTTTTATATATGTTTACAAGAAAAACTGAAATTTCTTTTTACAAAGAATTAAACAGTTGGTTCAAGGTTCATGTTTTGCTTGTAGATGGCATGTTTGATTTCGTGACGACGGCTTACCGATTTTTTCTCGAATGCCTGACGGCTGCGAAGCTCGCGCAATACACCAGTTTTTTCAAATTTCTTCTTAAAGCGTTTTAACGCTTTGTCTAATGATTCGCCTTCTTTAACGTTGATTATGATCATAATTCCAAAATACCTCCTTTCAGGGACGTCAAATGTAGGGATAATGTTTTGATTTACAAATAGGTTTTTTGAAATAATACCCAACATAAAATTCAATTGCAATCACTATAAAAAGCAGATCTTGCTATTCCATCATAATTAATAATAGAAACTCTATATTCAGACAGGCTAATAATTTTGTTTTTTTGCGGGTTATTGCAAATCTCTATACAATCAAAACAATTAATTGAATCTCCTTTATATACAAATAAATCGAAGTTATTTGCCCCATAAGTATTGGTTACCATATAACCATTGCCAGTATTAATATATAGTTTATCAATCCTTGACATTTCGATAATAACAGAAGGCACTTTAGTTCGTATATCCTTATTCTCATTAATGGATATTACTTTGTACTCTCTTTCAATATTTATTACCTGATTAGCATTAAATAATTCGGGGTCATCCATACCTGAAAATAAAACTTCAATCTGATTGTTTTCTTCGTCCACTGCAATTACTACACCCAAAGCAAATTCGTTTATAGCGTCAAAAGAGGTTTGCATTGTTAAGTTGAGCTCAACCTTATCGCCTCTCTATTGTAAAATAATCCATCTTTTAGAAGACAATTGAATTGTTATAGACAATTTACCGATTTTACTTGTTCCTATATTTATATTTTGGATCGCGACTGGTATGAAACACGTGCAGAATATATATTGAACTTTCCAAACTATTATATTCATACACAATAATATAAGGAAAAGTATCAATCACCATATTCCTATAATTACGTTTCTTTTTGGGAAATGCTATCGGGTTTTCAGAAAGAACAGCAAATGCTTTATCTACAACATCAACAAATCTATCCCCTAAACCTACAGAGCGGCTCTCATACCAATTAAATGATTCATCGATTTCTTTCGAAGCGAACGATGAAAATATAATAGCATTTTTCACGCTACTTAGATCGGCTTAATAATCGTGCTTTCACTTCCTCCCAAGCCACTCCCTTATCTTTTCCACTTTTCAGGTCCGCCGAGCGGCGATCTAATTCAGCAACCAATTTATCATCATTCCACCACTCATAAGGTATGCTTACATCATCTTTAATAATGGTATATATAGCTTCAACTTTATCATCATCGGCAACTTTAATATACTCATATAATTTTTGTCTTATTGTTAAAGTATCCATACACTTTGCTTTTAAACAAATTTAATAAAATTTAAGCATTCAATGTTAGTACAACGTCAAACATTTTTATTCCATTTCTGTTTAATCTATCTATATTTAACCGCCTAATTACAACTATACTATACATGACCACAAATAGCCCCTTACAAACAACATACAGCCATTATTTACAAGGCGGCGGCGAAATGGGGCAGCTTACCCGCCAATTTGACTGGAGCAAAACCGTTTTAGGCGACCCAGAAGGCTGGTCGCAAAGTTTATTAACTACCATTGGCATTATATTAAACTCACGCTTCCCCATGTTTTTATGGTGGGGGCCAGAGTTGATACAGTTTTATAATGACGCTTATCGCCCTAGCTTAGGCCAAAACGGCAAGCATCCAACAGCGCTGGGCCAACGTGGCGTGGATTGTTGGCCCGAAATATGGCCCGTTATTAAGCCCCTGATAGATAATGTACTTGAAGGCGGCGAATCTACCTGGAGCGAAAACCAGTTGATACCTATTTACCGCAATAATAAACTAGAAGACGTTTACTGGACCTTTAGCTATAGTAAAGTATTAGACGAAACTGGTAATCCCGGTGGTGTTTTGGTGATATGTAATGAAACTACAGAACAGGTACAATCTTACAACAACATACAAGCCGCTAAAAACGAGTTGGAATTTGCCATCGAAGCAGCTGATCTGGGTACCTGGGATCTTCACCCGGTTACCAATCAATTTATAGGAAATGACCGGCTAAAGGATTGGTTTGGATTACCATGCGATGAGGAAATAGCGATGGAACGTGCCATTGCAGCAATGGTTGATGAGGATAAGGACAGAGTTATGGAAGCCATCCAAAAAGCAATGGCAAAAGGATCAGACGGGAATTACAATATTATATATACCATACAAAGCCTTAAAGACCAAACAAAGCGCATTGTTGAAGCTACAGGCAGGGCAATGTTTGATGCGGAAGGAAACGTTTATCAGTTTAGCGGCATATTGCAGGACGTAACCGAAGAATACCAGCTACAGGTGCGTAAAGATGAATTTATAAGCGTGGCAAGCCACGAGTTAAAAACACCTATTACCTCGTTAAGCGCGTCCATACAGATATTGCAGAAATTGGTTAAAACAGATCCTGCGTCCGAAAAGGTACCAATGTTTGTAAACAAGGCCAGTAACAATTTAAGCAAGCTGATACACCTGCTTGACGACTTATTAAACGTCACCAAAATACAACAGGGCCAACTGGCACTTAACATCAACCGTTTTGACCTGGTTGAACTGATAAAGGATTGCTGCGAACATATAAACCCGGTAAACAATTATGAATTTGTTTTTTTAGGCGATAACGAACTAATGGTTTATGCTGATTATCGCCGTATAGACCAGGTGATGATAAACCTGATAGGTAATGCCATAAAATACTCGCCACAATCAAAACGGATAGAGATAACGATTAACCATGATGACGAGCGGGCCACCGTATGCGTGCGCGATTTTGGCATAGGCGTAAATCCGCAAAAGCTACCGCATTTATTTGACCGCTATTATAGAGTTGATGCTTTTGGCCACCAGTTCTCGGGCTTAGGTTTGGGGCTGTATATAAGCTCAGAGATCATTACCCGCCATAATGGTAAAATTGGTGTTGATAGTAATGTAGGCAGCGGCAGTAACTTTTGGTTTACTATACCTATTGATGATACATTAGAGATGTAAACTCCGCAAGAAACGGGTTTCTTACCGTTCTGCAAGCCGGTACATTTGTATCATTAAATGATAACTATCATGGAAACGCAGAACGAAATTGATTATAACAGAATAGCCGAAGCCATAGAATTTTTACGCCTCAACCACAAGCGACAGCCTACTTTAGATGAAGCCGCAGCGCACGTACACCTAAGCCCTTTCCACTTCCAGCGCATGTTTAAAGACTGGGCCGGTGTAACCCCTAAACAGTTTCTACAATACCTTAGTGTTGAACACGCCAAGTCAATCTTAAAAGACAAACAAGCCTCGTTGTTTGATACCGCTTTTGAAACCGGCCTATCCGGCACTGGCCGCTTGCATGACCTTTTTATAAAAGTTGAAGGCATGACACCCGGCGAATACAAAAACGGCGGCGAGCAACTAAACATAAATTACAGCTTTGCCCAAACCCCGTTTGGTACTATCATCGTGGCATCAACCAACAAAGGTATTTGCTATATGGCTTTTGTCGATGGAAATAACGATGAAGCATTTGCCGAATTACAACAGAAATTCCCCAACGCCACCTACAACCAGTTTTTAGATACCATACAGCAAAACGCCATCTACATTTTCACGCAGGATTGGAGCAAACTAAGCGACATTAAATTACACCTAAAAGGCACACCGTTCCAATTAAAAGTTTGGGAGACCTTGTTAAAAGTACCCATGGGCGGGCTAATCACCTACTCGGGGTTGGCGGGTAATTTGCAAAATCCCAACGCCAGCCGGGCGGTTGGCTCGGCGGTGGCTGATAACCCGGTAGCTTTCCTGATCCCTTGCCATCGGGTAATTAAATCAACCGGCGAAACCGGACAGTATCATTGGGGCAGTCAGCGTAAAAACGCGATGATTGGTTGGGAAGCAGCTAAGGCGTTTGGTGGAATTTAACAAACCCTCTTTCTGCCGAAGGCAAAGAGAGGGTGGTCGAGCGAAGC
>DHIR01000116.1:0-14021 GCA_002403905.1 Mucilaginibacter sp. UBA4741 | reverse complement strand
GAGAGGGTGGTCGAGCGAAGCAAAGACCGGGTGAGTCAACGGCGCGCGTTCATCGCACGGCGAGAACTCACCCCGACTACGCTACGCTGGTCGGCCCTCTCTTCAGCAAGCGGGTAAGAGGGCAGTAACAAAAAATTAATTATGCTAAAACACACCGATCTTGGCACTACCAACTTTGCCCGGCTTAAAACATTACAATCCCTCATTGCCAAAGGCGAAATAACACTGGGCGGTTATACTAAAGGAAAGATTTACGGGACACTCAACTGCAAATCGGGCAAACGAATGAAAGCAGAAAACCAGATATTTTTTAAAGAAGAGCAGGAAGCATTGCATCAGGGATATCGCCCATGCGGCCACTGCATGCGTGAACAATTTAAACTATGGAAATTAAACAATGGCACTAAATAACTTATTACCTTATGATGGCGAGGTTAATTATTACGGCAGGGTAATGAATACAGACAAGGCCGATCAATACTTAAATACCCTACTGGATACTATTCAATGGAAAAATGATGAAGCCATTATATTTGGCCGGCACATCATTACCAAACGTAAAGTGGCCTGGTATGGCGATGATGGTTATAGCTATACTTACTCTAATACCACCAAACAAGCCCTGACCTGGACTAAAGAGTTGCTGCAACTTAAAGCGATGGTTGAGCAACTAACCGGCCAACAATATAATTCATGCCTGCTTAACCTGTACCATAATGGCGATGAAGGCATGGCCTGGCATAGCGATGATGAAAAGTCATTAGGAAAAAACACGTCTATAGCCTCATTAAGTTTTGGGGCCGAACGAAAATTCGCGTTAAAACATCGCGTTAGCAAAGACCCGGTTTCGCTGATATTAGAGAACGGCAGCTTATTGGTAATGAAAGGCCCTACGCAAACCAACTGGCTGCATAGCCTGCCCAAATCCAAAAAAATAACGGTGCCAAGGGTTAATTTAACCTTCAGAACAATGGTGTAAATTACCGCACAATAAATATCTACTAAATTTATAGACAAAACAAAATAGCGTATTTCTACGTTGATGAATTATATCATTTCATTGATTTTTCGACCGCTGCATTTACTTTAGCTCCATGATTAACTATTACAGGCCGCTGCTGTTTAAGATATTTTTATTTACTGGTATGGTATACTCTGCTTTACCAGTTAAAGCGCAATTAATAAACAAACCCTATCCATCAAATTTTATAGCTGCCAATAATAGCTTCAAATCTGTATTTAAGCCTGATACTTCAACCACATCTAAAGACAGTACCACGTCATCAAATTTATCATCCCCATCAATAACTAATGCTGTAAAGCTGTATGATGATGAATCATTAATAAATGCCGAGGAAAGCTTAAGTAAACCAAAGGAGCGCAAGCAGTTGATGGGTTATTTAAAACAGATCACCGGGGACGAAGATGTAAACTACAATCAATCGCATACTAAATTTCTGTATAAATTAGCTACTGTATTTGCCAAACTAAGGTTGTACCCGCTGGCAATGAAATGTTATTTAAAAACAATAACTCCTAAAGCTAAATATCTAACAGACACTTTACAGCAAGCAAACAACTCAGGTTACCTGGCTATTAACACCAAGGATGATTCGCTGCTTGAAAAACAGGCACTATTATTTGCAGGCAGAAACAGTAATAAAAACAGCAAGCCAACTACCTACAACCAGATTACCAATACGCTGGATGATGGCAAAAAAGCGGTGGCCTATGCCATGCTGTTCCATGTAAAGCAACCGATACCGGGCAAGCGCACAATATTTGTATTAGGCAATACCGGGCATACTTTTATCACGTTGATAAAGTATAATGTGGATTCGACATACTCCTCATTTTCTTTTGGCTTTTATCCTAAAAAGCGCAACCCGCTTTCGGCTACGCCAATTGAGCCAACGGCTAGCTCGGTTTTTAAAGATGATACCGACCACCAATGGGATGAGGTATTAGGTAAGTTTATATCTAAAAGGCGGTTTGACAAAATAATGCTGCTTGTTAAGCAATACGATCATCTTGAATATCACCTAAGTAATAATAACTGCACCGACTTTGGCCTTAAAGCCGTGGAACTAGCCGGGATAAATATTGACGGAACTATCGGGAAATGGCCGCTCGGACACGGAAACAATCCTGCTATTACCGGCCAAAGCATTTTAGAGGGTAAGTTTACTGATACCGACACCGGCAAAGCCGAAGGACTATTTTACAATACCACTATTGATAAATAATTAGATTTAAAACAGCACGGACGGGGCCAAAAAGGTGTCATGGGTAGGCTCTCGAAGCATATGGGTGGGCCTTTACGCTCACCCTTCGAGGGGCTCAGGGTGACACCCTCTTTAAATTTTTCTACCTTAATATCTCCCTACTGATAACTATCTTCTGAATCTCAGACGTACCCTCGCCTATCGTACACAACTTAGCATCACGATAATATTTCTCAACCGGGAAATCTTTAGTATAACCATAACCGCCAAATATTTGTACGGCTTCGGTGGCGCATCTTACTGCTACTTCTGACGCGAAATACTTTGCCATGGCCGATTGTTTGGTTACCGGCTGATGGCGGTTCTTCAGATCGGCAGCTTGCATAATTAGTAGTTCGGCAGCTTCTATTTCGGTTGCCATATCGGCCAGTTTAAATTGTATCCCCTGGAAATTGGCGATAGCCTGCCCAAATTGGCGGCGTTGCTTAGCATAAGTAACCGCGGCCTCGAAAGCGCCTTTGGCAATACCCAGCGACAGGGCCGCAATAGATATGCGGCCCCCGTCGAGCACTTTCATGGCTTGTGTAAAGCCCTGACCCTCTTGTCCCAGTATATTTTCTTTTGGCACACGGCAGTTATCAAAAACCAGCTCGGTAGTTTCTGACGCGCGCATGCCCAGTTTATTTTCTTTTTTTCCGTGTGTAAAACCCGGCGTTCCTTTTTCAATTACAATAGCTGATATGCCGTGCGAATCGCCTTTGGCGCCCGTACGTACCATTACTACGGCAACATCGCCACTTTTACCGTGGGTGATCCAGTTTTTTGATCCGTTTACGATATAGTAATCGCCATCTAATACAGCGGTTGTTTCCATCCCCATCGCGTCCGATCCGGTGTTGGCTTCTGTTAATCCCCAGGCGCCTATCCACTCGGCACTTGCCAGTTTAGGCAGCCATTTATGTTTTTGCTCCTCGGTACCAAAAGCCAGGATATGGCCTGTACAAAGCGAGTTATGCGCAGCAACGGATAAACCTATCGATCCGCATACTTTAGCTATCTCTACAATTACGGTAACGTACTCAAAATAGCCAAAACCCGAGCCGCCATATTCTTCGGGCACTAAAACGCCCATCATACCCAACTCGCCCAACTTTTTAAATAGTTCTACTGGGAAAATTTGTGCTTCGTCCCACTCCATTACGTAGGGGCGTATATTTTTTTCGGCAAAGTCACGAGCCATCTGGCCCACCATCACCTGGTTATTATTAGAAGAAAAGCTGTATCCGGCAGATACGTCTGTTAACAAAGAATCCATTATTTTAATTTGATTTACTACAAAGTAACGCCAAAAATTACAGATTAGTTTCACTTTTGGGCACCGTAAAAAGGGACCAAATGGGTATACGGTACAGATAGTAGGTTTAGTTCATTTAAACCTGTTTATTGATGTAATTTAATATTAAAACTTTTTTTGCGGATAATGGAACACGATACAATGATGTTTACGTGCTTACTGAGCAACATCTCTCATCACATATTCAAAGGTCAAAGTTTTATAAATAAACGAATCAGGATCTTTAGGCGGATTTGTTTTAACAACAACCGATTTTGGGTACCCGTCAACACCAGGTACATAATTATATTGCGAACCCAGAAACGGATATTGCTGGTAATAGCTTTGTATAACCACGTTCTTACTCATGTAATCGTTCTCCTGGTCGTTTGAGTTCAGCAACATATATTTAGCGGTAGGATTATAATATGGATTTTTGTCTAAACCGTAATCATAATTAGTTGCGTTCACAACAGTAACTATTTTCGATGAAGCCAAATTATCTCCTGAATAAGTATACACAAAGCTGTAGCTGTCCCTGCCGGTACGTTTGGTTACCCGGCCATCTATAACCGTGTAGGTATAACTTTCGTCAATAGGTCCTGTTTAATGTGCATGCTAACCGGCACGCCATTGTTATAGGTAAATGTATAAACGATGCTTGCATTAGCGCCTTGCCCATAGCTAATACTTACCAAATCGTCACCACTATAGGTATAGTAATAGTCCCCTCTTTGAATCAACCTGTTTTTGCTATCATAACTAAAAGATGTTACAGTGGTTTGGTCACCATTGAGGCCGCCTACTGCTGTAACTTTTGATATCAGTTTAATTTGTTGCTTCGGTGTAGCGTCTTTCTTTTTACAGGCGCCAAACATAATACATAATAATAATGATGCTAAGAGTATAATTTTGGTTTTCATAAAGTTGATATTTAGTTTTAATTATATTGCAAATTAAGTATATGAATTATAAAATCCAAATATTAACTAATGCTATAATATTAAACAATACTTATTTTTCATTAATCAGCACAACACATTTAACCTTTCAATTATATAAAACATAACCTATCTCCGCCTTGTTACGTACAATAACCCATTCCAATTAACCTAACACCCAATTCTTATAAACCTGTCCGCCTTTTATAGTAAAGTAATTAGTGCCTGTTACTGTCATCTTTTCCCATTCGCTAAACTGAACGAGCAAGTAAATCACTATAAAACCAAGTCAATTTTTAAATTATGAGAAGAAAGATCAACAACAATTATTTAAAAAGCAGCACACAGCTATTAGCTATTTTGGCATTAGGTGTAAGCATTATTTTTGCAGGCTGTACAAAAGAGCAGTCGGCCAAGCCAGGCAGTAATGCTGCCATAGCTACCACAGTAACGAGTGTTAATTTATCCACTCCGCCACTACCTGCCAAAAGTGATGCATTACTGGCCATACAGGTTTATAACAATCACTTTTATAATCAATATGGCACTTACGGGTCGTCGTTTAAGGCATATTACTGGAAGGATGATAACCACACCGGCCGGATGGATTTCTGGACACAACAAGAAGCAATTGAAATGCTGATAGATGCTTATAACATTAACCCAAGTACAGATCTGAAGAACAAGATCGCCTATCTGTACAATGGCGTAAGAGATGGCTACGGCTTGTTATGGACCAGTAATAAGTTTAATGATGACGTAGTTTGGGGATCGCTGATGTGCGTACGGGCCTACAAGATCACTAATGACGGCGGCATGCTTACTATGGCTAAAAACAATTTTGACATGATGTATACCCGCGCCTGGGACACCACGGTTTTAGGCGGTGGCTTATGGTGGACAACAGATAAAACATCCAAAAACACCTGTGTAAATGCACCAGCGGTAATTTGTGCCATGCTACTGTACCAGGCTACAGGCGATGCTACCTATAAAACAAAAGCCAAACTGATAATGGACTGGATGGTGACCAAGCTATACACGGCATCAACCGGCGAAGTAAAAGGTGCCATTATTCCAGACGGAACGATAACTGAAGGCGCGCTTTCATACACACAAGGAACCTTCATCGGCGCTTGCGATTTGTTGAGGGCGGACTACCCGACAGTTGATTATTTAGGGATGGGCAGCAATGCTATGAACTATGCAAAAGCCAGCTTATGTATTACAGCAGGCGGAATACTGAACGATGAAAACGGCAATGCTGATACCCAGGGCATGAAAAGCATTTTTGCCCGCTGGGCCTGCCAGTTTGTATTCCATACGGGTACGGTAAGCACTTACGGGGCTTGGTTGGATTTTAACGGTTCGCAAGCCTGGTCTATCCGCAATTCGCATGGGTTAATGTGGAACACCTGGGGCACACGTACCTCAGATACGCAAGTACTTAATGCGTTTCAAACCACCTGCGGCGTATCAATGGTAAATAATATATACGACTACCGTTAACAATTGCTTGCTCGTTTATAATATAACAAACCAATTTGTTAGTTCGGATTTATAATCCGGACTTTTTTGTTAGAGGCGTAGCCTCGGCCAATATTATAGCAACGGATTTTAATCCGTTGAAAATTGAATTAAAAACAAAAAGAACCATAGGTTCGGCCCATATAATATGGACCGTGCCGATGGCACTCGATTTTAATATTTTTGTGTTCAACGGGTTGAAACCCGTTGCTATAAGATGTATCGAGCCGATGGCTCTTTTCAACCCACCTAATTACATCTGCTAGTTCTATTTCAATTTTTAAAAGTTAACATATACTTGGTTTCCGCCAGATATTTTTGCAGCGATATATCATCATTATAGTAATACGTTAAATACACCTCACCCTTGCCTTTTTTGTACATAAAAAACAACTTCATCTTTCGATAGATATTTTTATACGGATAAAGGACAGGGATGTCTGCAATACCAGCATCGTCAGCGCCGTACTTCTTTAATTCTTCACCTTTAAATAGCGTCACCTTATTACTATCCAATATGCCATATTCTTTTCCGTAAACTCTTACTCGGGAACTTGTGCTATCAAGCATACCATTCACTGTGCGTTGATGGTTGTCTTCATTATAAATCCAACGGCCTATAAATTTAGTCTTAGCTGTATCCGTGTTAAAGAAAGTAAAAGAAATCATCACGTGCTTATCTTTAGATGTTAGCTGATAGGAAGGCGATGACATTTGAGCCGCATACCCTTTATGGGGCGTATAATTAGAACTCTCAACACTGTCAGACCCTATAAAATCATCAGGTTTCTTATAATTTAATCCTTCGGCATATAGGTAATAATTAAAATGAAAATCTTTAGGCAATGGCCAATCATACTCATTCTTTGCTTTCCCTCTCAAAATATTACTGGTAGCCTGCGCCAATTGCAAATACCAATCAGATGGCAACGCTATCCCATCAGCATCTAACGATAAGAACTTTTCATTAGCCGGTCTTTCTGCCGCGGTTGGAGCAATTTTGTACATAGCGGTGCCCTCGTCAATTTCGTCAAACATGGCTATGTAGATCATGTTTACCCCTGCGTTAATTACATTGTATGATTGATGCCAGTAGAAAGCCCCGCCTCTGCGCGGGATCTGGTTAAAGGGGCTTTTGCCATGACGCAAATTATACCATGAGAACCCGGGGAAAATAACCGGCAGATAATCTATTTTATGCGCATCGCAATAGGCTTTGTCGGGCACTACGGTGCGGTCGCGGAATTTATCGGCGCCCTTATCATCGCCAAAACGGCCAACCGCCCAGGGGCTGATGATATCCATTTTATTGTAAACGGCTTTCCAATCGTCGCCCTGCGTTTGCCAGTTATCGTTAACGCCGCCCATTATGGTGGCCTGGTATTTTTTCTCGGCACTGTGATGGAACCAATCCAATATAGAGTCGGCCTGCTCAACGGGGGCAAATGGTTTGGTGTGATCAAAACCTAATCCCCATATAGATAGCAGCGGCCTGCCGTTATGATGCAGGTATGATTTGCCTTTGGTTACCTCTAACGAATCTACCAAAAACTTCCAATCAGCAATCAGGTCCTTTTTCCAGTTAGGGCCCGCGCCTGATATATCATACATGATGCAATACACGCGCTTATATTTTTCGCTAGCTTGTTTAACGTTACGCACCACCTGGTTAAAGTGCCTGGCACCGCCGCGCGATTTAATATCGGTAACAAAACGCTGCTCGAACACACCGTCCAGATCATGTTCCATCATCCATTTAAAATGCAGATCGACCGCCCCATATTTATAAGCCGAGTACAGCTTTGCCGGCGAGCCATCAGGATATTTCATATTGGTGGCTTCCTGCACATCATCAGGATATTCGCGCATATCGGGCCATGGGTCAAAATCCGCATTTGCCGCGTCAGGCGTACGTCCGCCAAAATAATGCCGCCATACATGGTTGTTAGATCCATCATTAGGCGTAGCATGCCAGCCCTGGTAGCCAAACATTACTTTATTATTTAGCGTAGTGGTGCTGGGTACGTACTTTTGGGCATTAGTGATATATGCCGAAAGCATAAGTAATAAAATAACTGATACTGATCTCATAACGTACGTAGTTTAATCCTGTTATACTATTTTGGCACTGCACCGTGCACTGCACCACCTGCGCCACCTGCACCATGGTGCAGTGCAGGCGCATTAATACTCTGCCAACACAATTATCTTATCGCTTATCGGCATTATACGTTCCTTCCCTTTTAAAAAGCCCAGCCCTACCACAAACGAGAAACCGCAGACTACGCCGCCCATTTCCTGTATCAGGTCGCTGGCGGCGGTTACGGTGCCGCCGGTTGCCAGCAGGTCGTCATGCAATAAAATATGCGCGCCGGGTTCAAAAGCATCGGTATGCATTTCAATGGTAGCGGTGCCATATTCCAGGTCGTATTTTTTTTGGCGGATGGTATAAGGCAGCTTACCCGCCTTACGCACCGGTATAAATGGCACACCCATTCTGGTTGCCAATGTCAGCCCGAATAAAAACCCGCGGCTCTCTACCCCTGCTATGGCATCAATGCGGATGCCTTGCAAACGGTCAACAAAAGCGTTGACAATGCCATCGCATAATACGGGGTCCTTTAATATGGTGGTAATATCTTTAAATACGATGCCCGGCTTAGGGAAATCGGGTATATCACGTACGGCTGATTTAATTTGCTGCTCTATCATTTAAAACTTAAATATGGTTCAATTTTACGCAAAATTATCCCATCAAGTATAGCTATATTCTTCATATCAATTATTGACTGATAATTGCCATGTTGTAAGCGATATTGGATAACCGCGTTAGTTTGTTTATTGGTTAGATAAGGGAACTTGCGCAGACCTTCAAAATCAACCGCGTTAATATTTATTTTGGTGATGTGTGCGGGGTTGATGCCGACCTGGTTTTTTATTTCGGCGAATTTTGTGGTGTCAATTCCGTAAACTTCCTGTAGCTGCTCCTTGTTTAAAAACCCGCCCAGCCTTTTCCGATACTCCACTATCCGCACGGCGAAGGCAGGGCCAATACCATGTATACGGGTGAGCTTTGCGGAGTCGGCAGTGTTTAGTTCAACAACTTCGCCGGCTGCCAGTTTGTTAGAGGTATAGCCTTCATCGGGGATATTAATATAAGGCGCTATCCGTTTATAATCATCGGCAGTTATTCCGTAAATCTTCTCTACATCCTCTTTCTTGCTAAAGTGGCCGCCTTTGGCCTCGTAATGTTTGATGATACTGATCTGGCGCTCGCTCAGACCCAGTTGTTTCCATTGTTCGGCAGGAAGGTTATTGGGGTTGAAAACAAACAGGGTGGGTTTGGATATTTTTTCGTCTGATAGTGATGCGCTGTTATCATTATAGCCCGAAGCATCGCCGCCTTTGGCGTGGTTAAGCAAGGCCACGTCTTTATTAAAATCTTTAAAGTCAACAACCTTATTTGTATGAAATTGTTGGTATACATAAGGTGCCGCAAAAACCACCGCTATTACTAACAGTAGGATCACCATTCCGTTCCACTCTTTTTTTGTGATGGAAAGGTAATTTTTTACACGTGACTTCATTGCTTGGTTTAAATACGGCATTAAAGTAATAAATTTAGAACGATTTATAATCGCTACCGCTAAATGAAAATTATAACCACCGAAGAGTTTGCCAAGGCCACCAAACTAGATAAGTTAAAACTGCCCGGGCTGGCATCCTTCCTGATGGAGCTGATGAAGATAAACCAGGTAAATGAACTGTTTGAGCAAGCCCAACCCAAACAAGGCATTGATTTTATTGATGCCATATTAAAAGGCTGCGGTGTCGAGATTGAATTTGACGAAAAAGAACTAAGAAACATACCAGCCAACGGCAGCTTTATTGCCATTGCCAATCACCCTTATGGTGGTATTGAGGGCTTAGTGCTTTTAAAGATGTTGCTAATGGCCCGGCCCGATGCTAAACTGATGGCCAACTTCCTGCTCAAAAAGATACCTAACCTCAGCGATTTTTTCATAGCGGTAAACCCGTTCGAAAACATTGAACATTCATCAAGCATAAGCGGGTTAAAAAACACGCTTGAACTGCTTGCTACCGGCACACCGATAGGGATCTTCCCGGCAGGTGAGGTATCAACCTTTAAACTGGATAAACAGGAAGTTACCGACAGGTTATGGCACCCGGTCGTAGGTAAGATCATAGCTAAAGCTAAAGTGCCGGTGGTACCTATTTACTTCCATGGCAACAATGGGCTGCTGTTTAATTTGCTGAGTTTGATCCATCCTGCTTTACGCACAGCCAAATTACCATCCGAACTATTTAATAAGCAAGGACAAACTATTCGCCTGCGTATTGGCAAGCCTATACAGGTGGTTGACATCCCCGACTATAAAGACAGCGCCCGACTGCTTAATTATTTAAGAGCTAAAACTTATGCTTTGGGGGCGGGCCTTGAGGAAGAGAAAAAGATATTTAACCCGCGTAATCTCTTCAAAATAAAAAAAAACCAACAGGAGATAGTTAAGGCTATTGACCCCGCTTTGCTTGAAAAAGAGGTTGCAACCCTACGCGATGACTATACCGTTTGGACAGAGAAAAACTACGAGGTATTTATTGTACCGACATCTGCTATCCCCAGCACTATACGCGAGATTGGCCGTTTGCGCGAGGTGACTTTCCGCGAGATTGGCGAGGGCACCAATATGGCTACCGATTTGGATGAGTATGATATTTATTATCATCACCTGTTTATTTGGGATACTGAGGCTAAAATGGTTGTGGGCGCTTACCGCATTGGTTTAGGCGATGAGATATTTTATAGCCTGGGTAAAGACGGTTTTTATATTGCCGAACTGTTTAAGATAAAAGAACAGTTTACCCCGGTACTACGCAAAAGCCTGGAACTTGGCCGCTCATGGATACGTAAAGAATATCAGCTAAAACCCCTTCCCCTGTTTTTACTGTGGAAAGGAATATTGAAGTACTTAATGGATAACCCGCGCTACCAATACCTGATAGGCCCGGTGAGTATCAGCAATACTTTTTCTAAATTTTCTAAATCGCTGATAGTTGATTACATCAACCGTAACCATTTTGATCATGAAATGGCGCAGTATGTTAAGCCTCGTAAAAAGTTCAAGGTTGATTTTTCGAGCATTGATGCCGAAATATTAATGGAAGGCGAAGATACTTTTAAAAGCCTGGACCATTTGATATCACAAGTAGAAACACATAACATGAAGGTGCCGGTGCTGCTTCGCCAGTATATTGCGCTTAATGCCAGGATCATCAGCTTTAATATCGACCCTAAGTTTTCTGATTCGCTGGATGGTTTCCTGGTGCTGGACCTGGAGAATGTACCACAGGATATGTTAGAGAAGTTGGGGAAGAATTTGTAGAAATCCCCGTTTAACCCTCTCTCATTCGAAGCTTTTCTGCTGACAGGGACAATTTAAAGACCCTGCATCGAAAATCTTGCAATCCTTCAATCGTGTTAATACTTAACCCCAAACCTCTTCAACACCAAACTCAACAACCACAATGGCGCTATCAGCATAAATTTAAATTCATCGGAGAAGGTGGGTTTACGGCCCTCTATGCGATAGCCTATAAACTGGGCGATGTTGGCCATGATGAATATAAAGACGCAAACTTGCGGCAATACAAACCCGCCTGATTTTTCTGCAAGCTGCAATTGTATTATTATATAAACCAATGCAAACAATAACAGCAGCATGATATAGGAAAGTATCGGCGACAATCGCATATAATAGTAAACACTAAACGCGATCAGGAACGATCCCCAATTTAAATAGGTATTATATATGCCCAAAAATTTAAGCTGCGGAAATGGCAACGACCATACAAAACCCACCACGCTAAATACAATCAATGGGATGCAGATATAATTGATCAACCGGTTAGCGGGCTTTTGATGAAAGCTGGCATATTGATCAATTATAACATCGATAGCACGTTTTTCGATTTTTTGATTTTTCATTACTTATTAAAAAAAGCGATGGTTGCCCATCGCTTTTTGTTTTACATAGTTATTAAACTAATTACTTAGCAAACGCTACCGCACGGGTTTCCCTGATAACGGTAACTTTGATCTGGCCCGGATAGGTCATTTCTGTTTGTATGCGGTTTGATATATCAGCAGCCAATATTTCAGATTCTGCATCGCTTATTTTTTCGCTCTCTACCACAACACGTAACTCGCGGCCTGCTTGTATAGCGAATGTTTTTTCGACACCAGGATATGACATTGCCAGTTCTTCCAGCTCTTTTAAACGTTTGATGTAGCTTTCAACCACTTCACGGCGTGCACCTGGGCGCGCGCCTGATATAGCATCGCAAACCTGTATTATTGGCGATAACATCGAAGTCATTTCCACCTCGTCATGGTGAGCGCCAATAGCGTTGCAAACTTCAGGATGCTCTTTATATTTCTCGGCTAGTTGCATACCCAAAATAGCGTGTGGTAGCTCCGGGTTATCATCAGGTACTTTACCAATATCGTGCAGTAAGCCTGCACGTTTAGCCAGTTTAACGTTAAGGCCCAATTCGGCAGCCATAGTGGCGCAGAAGTTAGCAACCTCGCGCGAGTGTTGCAGCAGGTTCTGTCCGTATGACGAACGGTAGCGCATACGGCCAACCATACGTATCAACTCAGGGTGTAAACCTGTAATACCTAAGTCGATCACGGTACGCTCACCTATCTCAACGATCTCTTCTTCAATTTGCTTTTTGGTTTTAGCAACGATCTCCTCGATACGTGCCGGGTGGATACGGCCATCAGTTACCAAACGGTGCATGGCCAAACGGGCTATCTCGCGGCGAACCGGGTCAAAGCCTGAAAGGATGATCGCTTCCGGGGTATCATCAACAATGATCTCAATTCCGGTAGCTGCTTCCAGCGCACGGATGTTACGGCCTTCGCGACCGATTATACGGCCCTTGATCTCGTCATTCTCAATATTGAAAATAGAAACGGTGTTCTCAATAGCACTCTCTGTAGCGGTACGCTGTATAGTTTGGATAACAATTTTCTTAGCTTCCTTGGTAGCTGTTAGCTTGGCTTCGTCAACAATATCTTTAATCTGTGCCATGGCTTTTGCACGGGCATCTTCGCGCAGGTTGTCTATCAATTGGTTCTTGGCATCCTCTGCAGATAAGCCTGCAATAGTTTCCAATTGCTCCACATGCTGGTTTTTCAGCACGTCAACTTCTTCCTGCTTTTTAACTAAAATGTCTGATTGACGTTCAACGTTTTTCTTGGCGTTATCCAGATCATTCTCTTTACGGGTAATGTTCTCTAATTTAGAATTGTAAGATTGCTCCTTTTGTTTAACCTCGTTAGTGCGTTGATTGATGTCATTATTTTTAGTGTTGATCTCTTGCTCGTGCTCGGCTTTCATTTGTAAAAAGCGCTCTTTAGCTTCAAGCAATTTGTTCTTTCTTAGTATTTCGGCATCGTTCTCGGCATCTTTAAGTATCTTCTTTACTTTATTTTGTGCTGATATCTCCTGGTCTTTAAACAGCTTACGGAGCAGGAAACGCCCTGCGACGATACCTGTGGGAATGCCTGCCAGCAACCCAATTATAATGTATAATAATGCGTTCATTTTTTAAAGGTTTATTGTTAGTATAGTATATAAATAAAAAAACCGCGACTAACTTTATGTATCATGTATTTTAAAAACTTCGTTACAGATATTTTAGAATCATGGGTTACCGTTAAACTGGAATGAGTAACGCACGCCTTCCTGATCCGTAGGATATTGAAGTGTTAAGTTTTTAATAGTGAAACATAAAATTCAACCGCGGTTAAATCTTAATTGGCTCTGTTATTATGTAAAGAACGTTTATTACGACTTTGAAAAAAATTCGGTCAGCAAATTATCTAATTGATAAACCTTATCTGCTACTTCTGAATCATCAACAGTAACTTTCTTCTCTGCTTTTAATGATGATGTTGCATAATGC
>DHIR01000072.1 GCA_002403905.1 Mucilaginibacter sp. UBA4741 | reverse complement strand
CTGTTAGTTGTGCAACAGCCACTTGATACAAAAAGATGCTCGTCATAGGTACGAAGCGAGATCTTTTTGGAGGCATAATCTTTTTCCAGTTTCTCTAATTCTCCTATAAGAATTTGTTTTGGCCCGCTGCCTATGGTTTGAACAGCAGTTACGCCTGGTTTTACACCACCTTCATATAAAATATCAGACAATGCTTTGTTTTTCTTTTCAACAGCTTTCATCAAAAAAATAGGCTGCATATCGCCAGAATCCTGAAGAAAATTCTTCATTCTGTTTTTTTGTTTCTGGTGATTAAGAATAATAATGGCCAGCACAAGTATGACGCCGCCAATTAAGTAAACATTTACATCCATAAATTAAGTTTTAACACATTGAATAATATTTTAAAAATATAAAATAAAAACTAATGGTTAAAACATTTCGCAGCTTGTATGTACATGTCCCCCATAAGTCCACCGCGATCGCTGTAGTTTAGTTATCGTCCAGCGCTTGGGGAGTGGCTAAGCTATCAAAATAAGCCAACGCAGTATTATAGATCTCAAGGTCCTTACCTGCTACCCATCTTAGCGAAATAGAAACATCTTTACCATAGTCTGATTCCCATTTTAAATGCACCACAATTAATGCCGAACTGCGGGTACGTCTAAAACCTATAGATTCTATATCTTCCCAGTTAATAGTAACATTTCTTAAATGATCTGTTATTACCTGCTCGTTAAACTCCAATATAATATCGCCTTTAAAGGCGGGCACCAGGCGTTTAAATACAACAATAGTTAATGTAAAAACCAGTGCTATAATAAATACAGCAAACAAAACCAGGTCGAACCGGTCATTACTATAATAAGCTTTATAAATGTTCGATATAAATAGCGCACCCAGCACCAACATCATTATAATAGTGGCTATACTATTTTTCTTACTATATCTATACGCGGTTATGGTACCCATTAATGATTATGTTTTTTATGAATATCCTTAACCAGGCAGAGTTTCTTTATATCGGCAATTTTAATAATAAAGGGTGCGTATTTAAGATGATTGCCAACCATTTCGGTAGTGTTATCAGAGTGGGCAATAACCTCATCCTCGTTAGCCCCTTGTAAAAGCCTTTTATACATGCGGTAATCGCCCCACTCGATATAGTAAACCTCGCCGGGCAATATCTTTTTATCATGTATAACCTTTAAAGCCACCCAACAGCCATTCTCTAAATAAGGATACATGGAGTGCCCCCAAACAGGTAAAGCAAAATCACAATCCTCAATACCCGGAAAATTCATGCGGCCTACGGGTGTGGCATCATTAATATCATTATACACCTCAACACCCGATGCGGTAGCGATAATTTCATACATAGGTATACCCTCGCCTACTTTAGATACCTGGGTACTTGTTACATAAGCCGTACCTGCAATAAAATCTTTATATTTTTCTTTAAATATCCTGAATTTTTCAGGATCAATATTTTGGCGGCTCTTAATGATCTCTGTAATGGATGCGGGCGAATTAAAGCCAAGCGCTTCGGCTAATTGGGCGTTACCAGTAAAAGCTTTTCCTTTAAGCTGATTGTATAAAATTATAAACTCCAGTGTTTCAGGACGAACCGTTTTTATCTTATTTGCTTTCTCGGGGATTTCCATAATTGTTGAAAATTATTTTTAAATTTCTTTACTTTATTAAAGATTTTTCTTTATATTTGTATTCCAATTCGAAACGAATCTAACATATATTTATATATAAACCAAATAAATAATAAAGAATATACAGAAACATGAATAAAGAAATAAAGGAAACAGTATTTAAATGGCAGTTATGGCATTTACCTGACAGGCGAAAGCGAAAAAATACATGCCGATACTAATACATTAAGATAATACTAATAAACCAAACCTATGCATATCGCGTACTCCGCATTACAAAATACAAACAGTCAAACCGCCCAGGCCAAATCAACTACCGATGACCAATTAAGCATTCGCTTTAAAGCCTATCAAACCGCCTGCAATAAATACAGTAAAGAAATTACTGCCATACAAAAATATATACCCGGGTGGGTGCCCACCTACCCTGTTCTTTAATAAAGAAAAAACATACTGATAAATTATAAACCAGCCATCAACACAATATTGATGGCATTAAAACCCTCTTTGCAAAAAAATGATAAAGATCACACAAAAATTAAAAGACAAGCTGTGGTGGATGATCATATCTGTTGATTATGATTACAGCCGCATTACCGTAGCCGACCACGAGTTGAACGCCGACACCCTAACCCTTTGGCTGGAAGACAAGCATGATTTTAAAAACTCATTAGAAGAATGCCTGCAGGTTGACCTAACCACCAAGCAATTCGCCAAAGTAATAAGAGCCGAGAATTTGAACAGTTACGAAGGCACAAAAATGCATCCTAAGAAAAACTTTATTTATAAAGCACGTATCGAAATTAACGAACCCATTAGATGGTACCAGGAAGACGCATCAATTACAGAGCAACAATGGGCACGTGAAGCGGTAGTAAAATTACTACTTACACAATTGGTAGAAAACGAAGTTGCCGATGTAGAAATTTGGTAAATATTATGCCAAATAGCATATATATCATAAATTTTGTTTATCTTTGTAATGTTAGATTAACAACTGCTTTTTAAAATCGATAAATTATTTGATACGTAGGTTGAAGTCGCCTGTAACAACACTGGCCGGCGATACCTCCTTACCGTCTTTACTGGTCATAACGGTAATAAACGTTCCTTTAGTAAGAATACTATCCTGCATATATTTCTCCAGGGTGATCTTGTTCGAATCGTTCGGCTCTGCATCTTTAGCTAAAGTAAACTGAGCGCCATGTTTGCTAAATAATAGCTGACTACCGGCTATAGCATTAGTCAGATCAGGCGATGCAAAACCCGGAGAGCTAATACCAAAACTCATGGTATGTGCTTTATTAATAGCCGTAATACCGAAGTATTTATTACTATCAATATTCGCGTTGATAAAAGCAATAGAATCCTTGGCGGCATCGAAAGTATAGGTGGAGTCGCCTAAGGTAATATTTAGTGTACCGCTAACAGCAAAAAAATTGCCCGAGTTATTGCTGGTATCGGCCTTTAAACTTGTTTTGGCAAGCGTTAAATCAACTGCCTGATCTTTCTGGCAGGATGCGATCACCACCGAAAAAAGCAACACAATTAAGATAAACTTAAAAAAACGCATACGCCCGATAAACTTAGATGTAATTATTATACGAATATACGGTGTAAACGGTTGTGTTAAGTAATAATTTAACAAAAATTAACTTAAACGGTGTGCTAAGATCATCTATTAAAATGCCGCAAGAAATTTAGCCGCCTATATAATTATGCCCTAGGCATTAAATCACAAAATAATGAGAGAAATGAGATATTTTAGGTCTAAAGCGCCGCTGGTCGAACTTATTGAAAGCTATTTCAAAAAAGCATTAAGCAATTCGAAATTAAAAACTAAGCAACACGACCTGCCAACCATTACCGGCTTGGCGTTACATTTAGGTTTTAAAAGCAAAGAAGAATTTGACCGTTACGAAATCAAGGGCGTATTTGGAGCGCTAATAACACAAGCACGGTTTAGGATAATGGCTTATTACGAAAGCAGGCTGCACTACCCCGCCCCTGCCGGTGCCATATTCGCATTAAAAAGTATGGGCTGGCATGAAAAGCCTATCCCTGCTAAAGTAGCACCACGCAGGGTAAAATCAATCAAAATAAAACTGGTTGAGTCGGGGCCAAAACCAGTCTCGTCAGAGAAAGAAGTACAACTATAATCATACTAAAAATGGCAGCAAAAAATTACGAAGCTTCGGTTTTGTTTAAGCTAAACTACGCCTCTGCAGCGAATGTTGTAATAAACCAGGGCGGCACAAGTTCGGGCAAAACCTATGCTATAGAGCAGGTGCTGTTTTGCCTGGCTTGCCAGAAAGACAAACAGGTAATAACCGTAGTTGGGCAAGACATCCCTAACCTTAAAGCGGGCGCTTTGCGCGATGCTTTAACCATTTATAACACGTCAAGCCAGTTAAAAAAGCTGGTAAAAAACTTTAACAAAACCGACAGGATATTTGAATTTTACAATGGATCAATTAAAGAATGACCTAAAAGACTTGCGTACCCAGCAAAATACTGATTCCAGGATAACAGAGATCAGACTAAAACTACTAGAGGGCAATGTAGCGGTGCTGCAACAAGAAGTAGATGAAATTAAAACCGTAAAACAAATTAAAAAATAACACTATATGAGCTTAAAATCCTTTTTATCCAAAATCTGGAATGAGATTAAAAACCTATTTTCCGGTATACCTACCGAGCTAAAAACTGCTATACATATTGGTGTAGTTGTGGCCGAAAATGTAAAAACCTTTATCGATTCGCCTGCTGCAGATATTTTAACCACATTAATCCCTGGCGATGTAGATGATAAAATTAAAGATCTGCTTCGAGCAAAAATTCCGCTAATTTTAAGTGAACTTAAACTGGCTGACAGCTGCCAAAATATAACAGATCCTGCGCAATTAACAATTTGCGCGGTTAAAGTTATACAGGGTTTAGATGGCGATATTAAGAGCGCTTTTCTGCACAACTTGTCGATTTTAGTAGCAGGTGTTGCCGCAGACGGGACACTATCCTGGAGTGATGGTGTCTATTTACTGGAATGGTACTATCAGCATCAATATAAAACAACTGCCTAAGATGTAGTGCCCGGAACGAGATTCGAACTCGTACATCCTTGCGAATGCCACCCCCTCAAGGTGGTGCGTCTACCAATTTCGCCA
>DHIR01000002.1:2359-20203 GCA_002403905.1 Mucilaginibacter sp. UBA4741 | reverse complement strand
TATATCGAACTCGCGTTAAGTTAACATTTCACCGTATTTTTCTTCTTCTCTAAATTGCCCCTGGCTTTAGCTTTCCCAATGTACTCCACGGCTGCGGGATTTTACAAGCTGTGCCATTATTTCGTTTATGGTCATGACGTTTTTACAGTTAGCTTATTTCTAATAAAAATAATAATAAATTTTAAAACAGATAGTTAGCTGTATTTGTAATTAAATAAACGGTTCATTTTGTTAACGCCAACATCTAAAAAAATGAAACACTTATTAATGCTGATATTTATCATGGTAAGTATCGATATCACTTACGCTCAAGATCAGCCAAAAACCTTTTCTGCTACAGATATTCAAAAAATGGCTAGCGATAAAAAATTTAAGTTTAATGCTAAAACTGCTGTATTACCTGTAGATGCCGACCGTGCCGGCGCGTCAGTTAGTTCTGAAGCTACTCAGGATAACCATAAGACACTGACCGCAGCATATACCGCTTCATTAACACCAGACTCTGTAGCGTCATACCTGCCCTATTTTGACAAAAGTACGACCAAGGCGGATGGATCAAATAGTAGTACTACAACGATTGAAGAGGATCCCCAAAAATTTTCGACTACTGCTTATGATTACGATGTAAAACAAAGGAAAGACGGCAAGGTTACCATAACCATAAAACCTAAAGACGGCAGCAAGGTTACCAAATATGTTTTTGATTTGAAGCCTGACGGTACCGCCAAGCTTGAGCTAACCATCGAAAATTATAAAATCATAACCTACAATGGTTTCTTTACCACTTTATAACAAAAAAGAGGCTATCTCAAAAAAGAGGGCACTGAAAAAGTCCCCTCGAATTAGATAAAAAAAGGGGCTGTATCATAAATCGTGAACAGCCCCTTTTTCTATGAGTTATATGGGCACTTAGTCGACTTTGACTTCGTATAGCCGATTCTAAGAGCGTCAATTTGAATTATGAATGACCTCTTTCTTCTTTTTTATTTTTGAAGGACTTTTTCAGTGCCCTCTCAAAAAAGGCAGCCTCTTTTTTTATTATGCTTTCAACGCTTCCTGTTCCTTCAAAGCAGTTATGTTGTTTTTATTACTGAAAGTATCAGTTTGGCCGGCAAAGTCTTCCAGCAATACCGCAATAGTATCCTGGTTGTCTGATACGCGTTGATGCATATCAGGTAGTTCCTTTTCTAATTTTTTATCGCCAAGCTCCATATTATCAACTTCAATTTTAGTCAGTTTTGTTATAATTGCCTGCTGGCTGTTTTTCAAATCTTCTAATTCATGGACAATCTTTTCCATAAGTCCAAATTTCTTTAAGGTATCCATAGTGTATTTTCTTTTGGTTAATGTTTATGTATAAATATCAACCCTCTCCCGCGCATTTTGTTTCATAATAGATTTACGAAGTTTTTAAAAACTTCGTAAATCTTCACCGCTAACGCTGCATTAACCGCGCTACATACTTACCAATAATATCAAACTCTAAGTTTACTACCGATCCTTCCCTAACATTATGCAGGTTAGTATGCTCGAAAGTATAAGGTATAATAGCTACAGAAAAACTATTAGCTTGCGAATTAACTACTGTTAAACTTATACCATTAATGCATATCGACCCCTTCTCGACTGTTACATTTCCTATCGATGCGTCATACTCAAAAGTATATTCCCAGCTACCGTCTAACGCTTTAAAGGCGGTACAAACAGCAGTTTGATCTACATGGCCCTGTACGATATGGCCATCCAGCCGAGCGTTCATTTGCATACAGCGTTCCAGGTTAACCGGCTCGCCTGGTTTTAAATGGCCAAGGCTGGTTTTGTTCAGCGTTTCTTCAATAGCAGTAACGATATGTTTACCATCGGCAACGGCAACTACGGTAAGGCATACGCCATTATGCGCTACCGATTGATCGATCTTTAACTCGTTTGATATAGCCGACTCGACCGTTATATGTAAATTACCCTGATCTGTACGCAGATCAGTTATTTTGCCTAAAGTTTCTATGATGCCTGTAAACATATTCACCCCCCAGCCCCCTAAAGGGGGAGCTTTTTGAAAAGCAAAACTAATTATATTAATTTAGGTTTATCTACCAGCTATGCATATCTCTAAACAAAGCGCCGGAATTTTACTATACCGCAACATTAATAGCCAACTGGAAGTTTTCCTTGTGCATCCTGGCGGGCCATTTTTTAAGAACAAAGATGAGGGCGCATGGTCAATCCCTAAAGGGGAATACATAGAGGGTGAGGACCCGTTAACAGCAGCAAAGCGCGAGTTTTTTGAAGAAACCGGTCAGCAGATTATTAATGGCGATTTTATTAAGCTGCAACCTGTTAAATTAAAGAGCGGTAAGGTTGTATCAGCATGGGCAGCTGAAGGCGATATTGATGCTGATAATATCCAAAGCAATGTATTTGAAATGGAATGGCCGCCACGCACGGGGAAGATGACTAGCTTTGCTGAAGTTGATCGTGCCGCATGGTTTAAGCCTGAGACTGCTAAAATAAAGATCAACCCGGCGCAAGCAGCGTTAATTGATGAGTTAGAATCAGTTGTATTATAAGGCATAATATTGCTATTATTGTAGTAGCGCCATGAAAAAGATCAAAGCCTTATTACACAGTCAGGCCAAGCAAGCCATCCCTATTTTAGCAAAGCTTTTTGGTGCTAATTTATTAGATAAGCAGGCTACGTTAGCTAAACTAAAAGCTTATCAGATCTTTATTAAAAACGGTGAGGAAATAATCATCCCCCCTGCCGGGGTAACCAGTACCGAAGCCCCCGAAAATTTTAACAATAGTCAGCCTGTTACCACATCAACAGTAGCTGTTTATAACCTTCACGGTACTAATAAAGTAAAGATATTTCCGTATGGCGGCATAAAGTTTAACCGTGATGTTTTAGATATGGATTTTGGCTCGGCACTGTTTATAAAGACCTTGCTAAAGGCTGATAAGCGCGTACCTTTAAGGTGCAATGTGTGCATTGTGCTATGGTCGCACGAGTGGGGCAATGGTTATTATGATTATACCTATTTCATCTTCGCTAAACTACTGCGGATAAAGGCCATAATGAGTGAAGCCGATTTTAAGCAGGCCAAAATAATTTACCCGTTGGTGAATACCGCTTTCGAGAAAGAGCTGATGAGCTATGCAGGCGTTAATGCAGAACAACTAGTGGACAGCAGGAAATATAAGGTAACCGCCGATAGCTATTACCTGGCCAATAATGATAGCTGGTATTTCCATAATAAACACGACTTATCAGTATTAAAAGATAAGCTAGCATCAGTAGAAACACCTGTTGTTACCGGCGAACGCATATATATCCAAAGAAAAGGCAGAAGAAAATTAACCAATGAGGTTGATGTAATAAACCTATTGAAAGAATACGGCTTCACTATAATTGAAGACTCACCCAGAACAGTAGCCGAACAAATAGCCATATACAATACTGCCAAAGTAATAATTGGCCCTCACGGTGCATCGTACACCAATATTATAAATTGCAAAGCCGGGTCTATCCTTATTGAACTTTTCCCTGACAACTATTACCCCGACTATTTTAGATACCTGGCTACAGTTGGCAGTCTGAAATATTTTGCAATTTTCCAGCAAAACATACAGGAATCACATTACAGAAATCTTAATGAGGATATGACCATTGATCCTGAAAAAATTAAAAATTTATTGGACCAAATCATACCGTAGAGACGCAACACTTTGCGTCTCCGGGAAGATGCCTGCATTAGAGACGCAAAGTATTGCGCCTCTACGGCTATTTGCGGTTTTTAACCCAGTTAGATGGTGCATTAGCGGCCTCTTCAACCGTATTTTTGGTAGTACTTAGCAATTGTTCCATTACTAATGCTGCAATTAAAGCCTCTTCTTCATTACCTGTTTGCAGCACCTCGGGCGTAAAATATTTCTTTACAAAGTGGGTATCAAAATTGCCCGATGTAAATGCCTCATGCTGCATTACAAACCTGCCGAAACCCAATGTGGTAGTAATGCCCGTTATCTGGTATTCATTAATAGCACGTAATAAACGCTCTATAGCCTCTGTCCTGTCGTTGCCAAAAGCAATCAATTTGGCTATCATGGGGTCGTAATAAATGGGTATCTCCATTCCTTGCTCAAAGCCATCATCAACCCTTATGCCGGGCCCCTTGGGGGTAACGTAGGTTTGCAGGGTACCAATATCCGGCAGGAAATTATTAGCGGGGTCCTCGGCATAAACACGCAGCTCAATCGCGTGGCCGTTTATTTTAAGATCCTCTTGTTTAAAGCTAATGGCCTCTCCCCTTGCAATTTGTATTTGTTCTTTAACCAGGTCAATGCCGGTTATGAGTTCAGTTACAGGATGCTCAACCTGCAGGCGGGTGTTCATTTCTAAAAAATAGAAGTTAAGCTGATCATCCATAATAAACTCGATCGTACCCGCGCCAGTATAATTTACAGATCGTGCCACATCAACCGCGCATTTACCCATAGCCTCGCGTATTTGTGGAGTTAATACGGATGATGGCGCTTCTTCAATAACCTTTTGATGTCTGCGCTGCACCGAGCAATCGCGCTCAAATAAATGTACAATGTTGCCATGCGTATCGCCCAGCACCTGTATCTCTATATGTTTGGGCGATGATACATATCGCTCAATAAAAACTGAGCCATCGCCAAAAGCTGATGTGGCTTCTGATACAGCCAAGTGCATTTGCTCTTCAAAATCGGCAACGATATCAACAATGCGCATACCCTTACCGCCACCACCGGCGGCTGCTTTTATCAGGATAGGGAAACCAACCTCAACTGCGCGTTGCTTAGCTTCATTAATATTGGTAATAGCCTCTTCCGTACCGGGCACCATAGGTATATTATACTTCATGGCGGCGGCTTTGGCCGATAGCTTATTACCCATTATCTCCATAGCCTCCGGCGATGGGCCAATCAGTATTAACCCGGCATCGCGCACCTGGCGGGCAAAAGCGGCATTCTCGCTTAAAAAACCATAGCCGGGGTGTATGCCTTCGGCACCTGTTTGTTTGCAGGCATCAATTATCTTATCGCCAACCAGGTAAGATTGATTAGACGGTGCTTCGCCAATGTAAACGGCTTCATCCGCATAGCGTACATGCAAAGCGTCCCTATCAGCAGCCGAATAAACCGCAACCGTTTTAATACCCATCTCGCGCGCAGAACGCATAACTCGTAAAGCGATCTCGCCCCTATTGGCGATCAATATTTTTTGCATAACTAACAAATGTAGCAGATTTGTTTAAATGACAATAACATAAAAGCCTCCTGATTTTTCATCAGAAGGCTTTCATTATTTCTTTATTTAAGGACTAGCGACCGCCGCCACCTTGTGGCTTTGGTTGGCCACCCGGACCACCCGGACCCGGTGCGCCTGGAGCAACCATTCCCGGGCCGCCCGGACCACCACCACCACGTTTTGGCCAAGTTGCAGCTTCTAAATGCGCTACACCACGGTGGCAGGTATAGCAATTTACGCTACCTAATTTAGCTACGCCGATAGAATCTTTATTGCCTGATTTAAAATATTTTTTATTGATCTTGGTTGCCATTAAATACATTTCGCGGGCCATTTTCTTTTCTGGCTTCGCATCGCTGGCAAAATCTGTCTTTTTGGTTTCGTCATTACGGGCATGGCAAAAATTACAACGCACACCTAATGATGATGCCCATTGGCCCATTACTTTTTCAAGGTCTTTATGAGAGATGTGTTTAGGTAGTACTTTTAAGTTAACTGCCTTTTCATCATCTTGTTTTGGGGTTTGTTGTTGTATCAAAGTCATTGATGCCAGGAGTATAACTCCGGAAAGCAAGCATATCGGGATTAATAGTTTTTTATTGAAACGCATATTTGCCATGTTTAAGTCATCTAAAATAGAAGATTCTTTTTAATGTTCCAACAATTATTTTTCTGTATTATCATTATTACACTATAAATTTATTGGTTAGTTCTTCACTCATTTCCCATAACTTATTTCGCGCATTTACATCGCTGGCAACAGGGGCTGTTTTAGTTACTTTCTTTTTATAAAAATACAAGCCGTTTTTTGTTTCCAGTTTTGGCGCGGTAGCCAGATAAATTGATGTTTCGGCACCTTTTTCGGGTGTGATCATAAATGGTGTTGCTAACGAGAAGAATAATTTTAGAAACCCTTTTAGCTTTGCGTTAAAGCTGGTTTTTACAGCACCGGGATGCAGGGCGTAAGCGGTAACACCTTTCTCACCATACTTTTCTTCTATTGATTTAGTAAAATAGATATTGAATAATTTACTGTTGCCATAAGCTTTCATTGCCGAATATTTTTCAGGATTTTGCAGACTATCAAAATTAGGCTTTCCCATTTTATGCATGTCAGAACTTACATTAATTATACGCGCGTGGCCCTTCTCCAGCAACGGCATCAAGCTGGTGGTTAATAAAAAATGCCCCAAATGATTTAAAGCGAAGGTCATTTCGAAACCGTCTTTACTTAATGTAAAATCATTAAACATGCCACCCGCGTTGTTTATCAGGATATGTATGTTAAACAGTTTCTCTTTTAATTCATTTGCGGCTTTAGCTACACTTGCCAGATCAACCAGGTCGCAGTTGATGATGTTGATGTTTTTATTTCCGGTTTCTTCAAACAGCTTTTGTTTAAGTTCCTCGCCTTTTAGCACATTGCGTACCAATAAGTATAAAGCATGGCCTTTTTTTGCCAATGCAAACGCGGTTGCCTCGCCAATGCCCGATGTTGCGCCGGTTATTACAGTAGTAGTTATTGCCATGTTGTTAAAGTATGTTAAAACAGGGACATATTAAAGATGTTACAAAAATAAATTTGTATAATTACGAACAAGTCGTAGATTTACGATAACACCGTAACAACATGGAAAAACTATCAGTACAAGAAGAAGAAGCAATGCAAGCGGTATGGCAATGCGGCGAAGGTTTTATAAAAGATTTTTTGGAAGTAATGGTAGAACCAAAACCGCCCTATACCACATTGGCATCCACCATAAAAAACCTGGAGCGTAAAGAATTTGTAACCAGCGAGAAGGTTGCCAACTCTTTCCGTTATAAAGCGGCTATTAAAGAAGAAGAATATAAAAAACGCTTTATGAATGGTTTTGTAAGCGATTACTTTGAAAACTCTTATAAAGACCTGGTTACCTTTTTCGCGAAGGATAAAAAGATAAGCGCCAGCGAATTAAAAGAAATCATTAAAATGATTGAGAACCCTAAATAATTAAGCCATGCCTGCATTGTTTGTCTTCCTGCTTAAAGTAAATATAGCGTTGATAATTTTTTGTTTAGGCTATTACCTGGTTTTACGCAACCTAACCTTTTATACATTAAATAGGTTTTATTTAGGGCTTGCTATAATTTTCTCGTCGGTTTACCCGCTTATTAATATAAATGATTTTATACGCCGGCACCAGCAGTTAGTTATACCGGTACATAGGGTTGTAATAAACTGGAGGGGCCCTGCCGAGCAGTTTATACAACAACCCGGCTATTGGTATTGGGCCACCCTATTATTTTGGATAGGCGCAATTGTTTTTGCCGCGCGATTATTGATACAGCTATCCTCGCTTTATAAACTTTATAAAAACTCAAAACCGGCAACCCTACAAGATCATGATGTTAGGCTGACCGATGCTGATATAAGCCCGTTCTCCTTCTGGCAAAGCATTTATATCAATCCGGAAAACTTAAACCCTGATGACCTGAAAAGTGTTTTACAGCATGAGCAGGTACACGTTAAAGAATGGCATACGCTGGATATTTTACTAGCCGAAATAAGTGTGATATTTTACTGGTTTAATCCAGGTGTTTGGTTGATGAAAAAAGCGGTGCGCGAGAATGTTGAGTTTATAACCGACCGTAAAATATTACAAAAAGGCACCGATAGCAAAACCTATCAATACAGCCTATTAAATGTAAGCGTTGCAGCAACAACGCCATCGGGCATTACCAATCATTTTAATTTTTCGACGCTTAAAAAGCGTATTAAAATGATGAACGCCAAACGGTCATCAAACGTAAACCTTACCCGGTATGCGTTATTGCTTCCTGTTGTTTTAATATGCCTGTTTACCTTTAGCGTAACCAAAGCCAACTTTGTTAAAAAAAGCAAGCATGCTTATAAAATTATTACAGTATCGATAAATCACCTGGTAGATATTGCTAAACCTAAGAGTATTAACGTTCCTGAAAAACCGACAAAAAAAGCTACGCAGGCTAATGCTGTAAAAGAAATGGTGATGGAGGTCCATACCGATTCGCTTGTCCGCAAAAACTTTAGGTTTAATGCTTTCAGATTACCTGGCGAAGACTCATTAACTTATTTTATTAATGGCGAAAAAGTTACCCATGCCGAGTTTAAAAGAATGCAACCAACTGATTTGGAAACCATACAGGTAGTTGACACCTATAGCGGCAGTACAAACCCCAAAAAGGTAATATCGATACTTAAAAGAAATTCGCAGGGTGATTTAAGCACAACAGACAGCGGGTCTGCAAAGCACATGGAATTTGTAATGATAAAAAGGGTAAACGACTCGACCACCGCTTATACTCGCGGACCTAAAACCGATACCGTTAAATGGGTAAGAGTAAAATATCTCCATGCGCCATCCGAATCAGAAGATATTAAACAGGCACATGCAGCATTAATGGGTGGTAAAGGCGATAAAATAAAGGTTAAAACCAACGAACTAAACTTTTACGGGCACGCTGACTTACCTACCGTAATTGATGGCAAAGAGATGGGTACTAACGATAAATCCTGGAAAAAAACATCAGCTGCCGATATAAAGACTATAACCATTAAGGACGGCCCGGAAATGGTAAAAGAATACGGCGATAAAGCTAAAAATGGCGTAGTGTTTATTACTACCAAGAAAAATTAATAATCAATTATAAACCACGAGCATGTCAGTTGTGGCATGTTTTTCTGACATCCTTGCTACCCCTTTTGGCAGTGTTATGTTTTATTTAAATCCTATGCCATGAAAAAATTGCTGTACATTTCATTTGTATTCTTATTTGGTAGTACCGTTATAAGCAATGCCCAAAAACTGCCAACCGAACAGGAAGTTAGTTTGCGTGCGCCCGCCGGCCTAAAAACTGACGGTAAAGCCACCGAGTGGAACAATACCTTCCAGGCTTTTAATAACCATGTAGAGTTTTTTTATACCATGGCTAATGATGATCAAAGCCTGTATTTAACCATACAGCCTAAACAACCCGAAATAATACGCCATATTATAAATGGGGGCATAACGCTTACTATTAATCCATCAGGTAGCAAAAAAGATAAGAACGGCATCCATATTACTTACCCGTTGATAGGCGCTTTGTTTCTACCATTAAAAAACACACGTTTAAGATACGCAGGTGCCCCGCCCGTAACCGAGGGCGATTCTGTAATGAACGCCACCAATAAACGCATGGATGATAAATCAAAAGAGATAAGGGTTACTGGTATTAAAAATATAGATACCCTTATTTCTGTATATAATACCAATGGTATTAAAGCGGCGGCGGCATTTGACAATAAAATGGTATATACTTATGAGCTTGCCGTGTCTTTAAAAAACCTGGGGATGTCTGCACAAGCATCCTCTAAATTTATCTACCAATTGCGGATCAATGATGTAGAATCACGCGGCATTGAGATAAAAAGAGATGATGCCGGTAAAATGTTGTCTGTAAATATTACAGGCCCTAACGCGGTAGCAGGCCAGGCCGCTACTGACTTTTGGGGAGAGTATACCTTGGCTAAATAAGATTGTAGAAATGCGACTTATAAAAACGACATCATTAATACTTGCATTTGTTTTGGTTGCATTTGTTGCCAATGCCCAAAACCGTTTAACCGGCCAAGTGATAGATTCGGTAACGTTAAAGCCACTGCCCGGCGCTAGTGTATATATTGGCAATTCAACATTCGGAACAAAAACCAACGAAAACGGGATTTATACATTTAATGATCTTGCACAAGGTAACTATCAAATACTGGTAACTTATGTAGGCTATCAAACCAAACAGGTTGAACTAGCTATTGCAAAGGATGACAAAACCTTAAACATTACGCTCAAAAACAAGGCCGTTGAGTTAAACGAAGTAACGGTACATTCTGCCAACGATTGGAAGGATAACTTAAACTTATTTAAACGCGATTTTATAGGTACTGACAATGCTGACGAATGTAAAATATTAAACCCAACGATATTAAATTTGGATTACGACTATGAAAACAAGCGTTTAAATGCCAGTACTAATGACTTCCTGGATATAGAGAACAGTCTGCTGGGTTACAAGTTGCGCTTTTTAGTTAAAGATTTTTGGGCCGATTATAAAACCGGCAAATACCATTACCTGGGTACAGTAATATTTGAAGAATTACATGGTACTAAATCAGCAGAAAAAAGATGGATAAAAAACCGATTAACTACTTACCAGGGATCATTCAGACATTTTCTTACATCATTAGTGCTAAATCAAACTGATAAAGACAAATTTATAATACGGCAATTAATACGGCCCGGCATTACACAAAAAATGGCCGATAGCCTTAATAAGCTAAAAAGCAAACCATTGCTTACTGCTCAAAACCGCTATAGTGTACGCACCACTTATACCATAGTACCCCAAACGCTTGACCGTTTAGAAAAAGCACCATTGCAAGGTACCGATATTATGCATCCGTTACCACAATCCGGAATATATCAATTGAGTTTTTCGGGATATTTGTATATTATATATAAAGGCAAAAGAGTGGGCCATGATATGGATAATCTTTACCGTTTTCAGGATGCCGGCGATTTTCAAATATCGTCCATCCGGTTAAAAGATTCCCAAAAGTCTATTTTATTTAATAGCAAAGGACTATTAATGACAAAAAACGACCTATTTTATGAGGGCGCATGGAATAATAGGATAATTAACCTTTTACCTGATGATTATGCGCCGGACTTAAAATAATTGCTTTTAACTGGCTTCTGCCAATTTCTCTTTATCCAATATCTCCAGCAACACTTTTTCGGCAACATTTAAGTCCGCAGTGTTTACGTCCTTATCCTCGTCCAGTTCTTTGATATAATTAAACAACCTGCCTTCCTCGTAGCTTTTAATTACGGTGGGGTGCACATAGTATTTTTTACAAACGGTGCGGGTGTTGCCTAAGTTAGTGGCTACTTCGTCTAACACGCTTACAATCTTCGTTTTACATTCGGTTATGGTATCAAATTCGCCCGCTTCTTTAAAAGCATACAAAGCGCTCACGCTGCCGGCCCATGTCCTGAAATCTTTAGCGGTAAAATCCTCGCCGGTAATATCCTTTAAATAAGTATTGATATCGCCTGATCCTATAGAGCAACGTTTACCCTCATCATTATAAAACTGGAACAATTCCTTCCCCGGTATATCGCGGCATTGCTTTACCAATTTAGCCAGTTTGCGGCTTTGTAAAGCTACTTTATGGAACACGCCCTTCTTACCCTTAAACTCAAACTTAAGGCTTGTCCCGTCTATATTAACGTGCCTGTCCTGCAAAGTAGTTAACCCGAACGATCCGTATAGTTTTTTATAAGATTCGTTCCCTACCCTGATACTGGTTAGCTCCATTAAACGCACAACCAAAGCCACTACCTTTTCATGATCAAGGTTCTTTCGGGCCAGGTCCTTGTCTACCTGTTTGCGTATATCCGGCAAATGCGTGGCAAAGGTTTGCAGGCGATAATATTTTGATTGGTTACGGATCTTGTTCCAGTCGGCATGATAGCGGTATTGTTTACGGCCTGCGGCATCGGTACCTGTAAATTGCAGGTGTCCATTCTCGTACGGCGAGATCCAGACGTTGGTATAAGCCGGCGGGATAACCAGCCTGTTAAACCGGTTGATCAACTCTTTGTCTTTAACCGTTTTCCCATCAGCATCAAGATAGCTCCACCCTGCTCCGGCTTTTTTCCGTGAATAACCGGGGGTTGAATCTGCTACATAACACAGGCCCACTGCTTTCGCGGTTACTTTAGGGTCGCGGCCAATTTTTTCGAGTTTTTTTACCAGTCTGTTCATCGCAAATAACAACAAGATTGACTACGATAAGTTTGAAAGGTTCGAACTAATAAATAACACATTTAGGACCCTCTCCTTTGGAGAGGGCAGGGTGAGGCTTTATTATAAGTTTGACCAACCGCTGACCATTTTATTAAAACACAAATCGCAACTTTATACTTTATCTCACAACAAAATCTATCAACTTATGAAATACAATCTTTTAGGCAATACCGGCGTTTATGTGTCCGAAATTTGCTTCGGCACCATGACCTTCGGCGGCAGGGATACCGGCATTTGGGGTAACATAGGCAAAGTACAGCAACAGGAAGTTAATGAAATGATGAAAACCGTTGTAGACGCGGGCATCAATTTTATTGATACGGCCAATGTTTATTCGTATGGAAAATCTGAAGAACTGCTTGGACAATCTATATTAGACCTTGGGTTAAACCGCAACAATCTGATAATAGCCACCAAAGTGCGCGGACGCATGAGCGCCGATGCGAATGATGTTGGCTTGAGCCGCTTCAATATTTTTCAATCTGTGGATGCCAGTTTGAAGCGTCTGCAAATGGATCACATGGATATATTATATGTACATGGTGTTGATTTGTATACCCCAATAGAAGAAACCGTTCGTGCGTTAAATGATATTGTGTTAACCGGCAAAGTACGCTACATAGCTATTTGTAACTGGCCAGCCTGGATGGTGATGAAAGCGCAAGGCATTGCCGATAAATACGGCTGGAACAAATTTGTAGGATTGCAATATTTCTACTCCCTATCCGGCCGTGATATTGAACGCGAGGTTTTACCCGTGGCTGCCGACCAAAACCTGGCCGTAATGCCGTGGAGCCCGCTGGCGGGTGGTTTCTTATCAGGCAAATATACCCGCACAAACGAAACCCCGGGCGACTCGCGCCGGGAGAAGTTTGATTTCCCGCCGATAAATAAAGAAAGGACTTATGATATTATTGATGTGTTAGCTGATATCAGTAAGGCGCACAACGTATCAGTAGCACAAATTGCATTGGCCTGGGTGCGTTTGCAAAAAGGCGTAACCAGTACCATCATCGGTGCTAAAACTATTGATCAGTTAAATGATAATTTAAAATCTGTAGAGATAGCATTATCAGCCGATGAACTGAAAAGGCTTGACGATGTAAGTGCATTGCCAAAAGAATACCCTGGCTGGATGGTTGAAAGGCAAATGGGTGACCGATTAGTTAAATAACTGTAGAGACGCAATACTTTGCGTCTCCTACGGTTATAACAAATTGTGCAGGAGACGCAAAGTATTGCGTCTCTACATTACATCTGTCCTAAAACCTCCACAACATACTCCACCTGTTCCGGGTGCACATCTAAATGTAATACAAAGCGGATGCGGTGTTTATCGGTTGATAAGGCGTGTATGCCATGTTTCGCTAATTTTTCTAAAACCGCATCGGCTGATTCAACAGTATCAAATAAAACGATGTTGGTTTCGGCAGGTAATACGTTACTTACTGCTGCTGATCTGCCGAGCGCCTCGGCCAATATTTGGGCGTGGGCGTGATCTATTTTTAACCGCTCTAGATGGTGATCTAAAGCATAAATACCTGCAGCAGCCAAAAATCCGGCCTGGCGCATTCCACCCCCAAAAACCTTACGGATTCGACGGGCATATTTGATAGTATCCTTATCAGCCAGTAAAACAGAACCAACTGGCGCACCTAATCCTTTAGATAAACAAACCGATATACCATCGAAGTATTTACCATAGTCAACCGCTTTATCACCCGTATAAGCCAGCGCGTTAAATATGCGTGCGCCATCTAAGTGAAGTTTCAAGCCTTTCTCTTTACAAAGTGACACTATGGGCTTGATCTGCTCAAGCGTATAGCAGCTTCCTCCACCTTTGTTTACGGTATTCTCTAACACCACCAAGCTGGTATGCGGGTAATGAATGTTTTCAGCATTGATCTCCGGCTCTATCATTTCTGGAGTAATTATCCCTCTATAACCATTTAATAAACGTGTTGATACGCCCGAGTTAAAAGCTATACCTCCACCCTCATAACGATAAACGTGTGCGGTTTGGTCGGCAATTAATTCGTCAAGCGGTTGGGTAAAGCATTTAATGGCTATCTGGTTGGTCATGGTACCTGATGGGCAGAAGATGCCGGCTTCCATTCCAAATATTGTCGCGGCTTTTTGTTCCAGCTCGTTTATGGTTTCATCTTCGCCAAAAACATCATCGCCTACTTTGGCGTTAAACATGGCTTCCAACATTCCGGCGGTGGGTTTGGTTACGGTATCGCTGCGTAAATCAACAGTCATCATATTAAATATTTAAAAAATGCGTTATTTGTATTTTGATCTATATATGCGCCCAATCTTAACAATTTTATGCCTGATGCTGTTAGTTTCAGCAGCAAAATCACAAACCTGGCAACCCGGCTACTTTTATGATGTTAAAGGAACGAAAAATACGGGACTTATAAGCGTAAACCCACGCGGAAAAGGCCCTATAAAAGGCGAAGGATTTATTGAATATAAAGAAGACGCCAAAGCCGAATCAATGAAGCTAAGCGCAAGTGATCTGCGATCATTCGTAGCTGGGCGTGATAGTTTTATAGTTGCAGCAGCGCCAAGAGAAGGCTGGTCTAACTATGACCTCGACTTTGTAAAGGTTGCAGTTGACGGACCTATCCGGTTATTTGAAGTTAAAGGCAGCGCAGGCGGTGGTGGCGGTTCGGGCTTTAGCCCGGGCATAAGCATGGGTACCGGTTTAGGCACGGGCGGTTACGGCGGCGGTGGTTTTGGAGGAGGACTAGGCGGCGGCATATCAATCCCAATTGGTGGCGGTGGCAGGCGAGGAAGTGCTAAAACGCTATATTTTTATGGCGCTAATACTGCCGAAATGAAATTGATTACCAACGAAAACTTTATTGACGTAATGAGCGAGATTATGGGCGATGAACCAGATGTAGTTGAAAAAATACAAACCAAGAAGTTTGGGCCAGGCAATATGGCTAAGCTATTAGACTATTTTCATCAGGTGCATGGTAAAGATTAATTATTGAAGATTAAAGATTAGTTGAAGGATAGTTAACTAATCTTTAATCTTCAATAATCAATCTTTGTTAACTAATTTTTAGTAGTTTATAATACCATCTCATGAAATACCTATTTATCTTATTAGCGTGGCTTTTGTTCTTTGATCCCATACTTGTTGCTGAAGCTCAAACGGCTTATCCATTCAGCAAAGATCTTTCGCAAACAATGACCTACAAGATAATGCTGCGTTGTGCTACTCCCGATCAGGTATCAAATTTAGATTTGGGCGCGGTATTGAAGTACATCAAACAAATAGACAATATAACACGGGGACTACCCAAGGTGGTTATACTTGGTGGCTATCAACAAGATGGGCACGATCATCAATATCCCTGGTGGACCCCTGCGGATAATACCCTCTTTGCTCCCGGTGGTTTAAAAGGAAAAGCTGCTCTTACCTGGCTAATGAAAGAGGCCCTTAAATACCATACACATTGTACATTTCATGTCAACCCATTTGATGCTTACATGGAAAGCCCCAAATGGAATTATTACGCCAGTAAAGATTTGATATGTAAAGAAACAGATGGATCATATCTAAAAGGTAACAAATGGTGGGGAAGGCAAAGCTATTTCGTAGACCTGGTAAATGAATGGAAGTCGGGCGTTACAAAAGAGCGGATCGATGATCTGATCGCAACTTTTCCTCAGCTAAAACAAACCGGGGTTTTATATTTTGATAATATTACGCAATATCCGGCAAGCCCCTATCATCATCAAACAAGCAATGATCAGCGTAATACAATAAAACAAATATCACTCTATCTTAAAAATAAATATGCCATACAATTAATTGGCGAGTATGGTGATAAACAGCTATATGGCTATCTTTCACAAGGCATCACCTGGGATTGGGGTGAATACTCATTAGGCATTAACCAAATGGAGGTACCACCCTACCTGATGTGTGGAGGCAGGGATATAGCTCACGATAAACTATTAAATCAACGGCTTGATATTAAACCAGTATTGCAAGTATTTGGTAGTAGTGTACAGTTTGAAGACATACAATTTCAGCGTTATCCTGAACGCGCACAACGCGAATTTGCACATCATACACTCACCTATTTTAATCTAAATCGTTTATTGCGCGAAAAATATACTGTAGATAAAGACGAGTATACATTAAACCTATCCGGCAATACAGTTAGCAGCTATAAAAGTGGTTTGCAGACAATAACACGAGACGGCAATCTTATAAAATCGGGTTACGATGTTTTTATGCCTGTTTATTGGCTGGATCACCTCGAAACAATGTGTTATTCGTTGGATGGGAGCGCACGCACATGGGTATTTCCAAAAAACTGGAACAAGATCAAATCAGCAGATGTTTACCTGCTCACTCCTGATACTATCATACTAAAAGAAGGCAATAGAAATATAGCGGATCACTCTATAACCCTAGCGATGAAAGCAGGCGAATGTTTAAGCATCGTTCCGCATGGCACAGACATGCGCCATATCCGTACAATATACCAGCTTCCGGCAACAGGGAGCGTTACTTTCGATGGGCAAGACCGAAATACAAAAGGTAATTGGGTTGGTGTATATGGCAAATCGGCGTATGATGTTGTTGGAGGCAAGCGTAAACTACCTTCGTCAATAAACTTAAATTACATCGCCAATAATTTAGAAACATGGGCCTTAAATTCAACAGACGTACGGGCTCCATATATATCCTCAAAAAAAGAAAGACGCGTTGCTGCCGGGAATACATCAACACTCCACGAAATAATTGATGTAGAATTAAAAGATCTATCAAAGAAAAAAGTATCCCTTTATTTTTTGGATTGGCAACATTACCACAGACAAATATTGGTTGATGTGATTGATGTAAACACAAAAAAAGTATTGCAATCGAATGTGTTGTCCGATTTTGATAATGGCGTTTATCTAAAATATACCATAAAAGGACATGTACAATTTAGGTTGACGCGTTTTTTTTATGATGAGTACAAAGACCCAAACTACCCAACATTTTCAGGCATCTTCTTTGACAAACAAACCTATTAACTGATCTTCACCAACCAATCTTTATTTATCAATCTTTCGTATTGCTGATCGATCTTTGAGTTTGCTGCCACGAAGTTTTTAAACAGCAACTCGTAAACTATTTTTCCCCATATAATTATCACCGGCCAGGCTTTCATGGAGTAACGGGCAATGTAGGGTTGGCGTATAAATTTTGGCATGGCATCGGTTAGCCCTAACCCGGTTATTACCAGCACTAAAACCAGGAAGATAATGTTGGTGGTTGTGTAGGGTTTGTCCTGTATCAACATCCAGATAAAAACACCTGTTACCGCTATGATATAGGTTGGATGTTCTGCACCGGTACTAAATATTACGATGAATATTAATGCAGATGCCAACACCTGCGCCCTGTACATAAATGATTTATACTGACTAAATCTTAATAATGGCAACAAGAATAATACAGCCCCCGCAATGATAAACGGTGGATTAGGCACATTGATATTTCCGGTAACACGTCTTACTACACCCATTACACAAATATCCTGCGGCGAATCAAAATAAGTGTTAAGCCCTACTTTACCATGTACTGCGGCAAGCCATTGCGGGTATGAATTAAGCACAAAAGTCGGGCTGCTTAGCACCATCGGCAAAGTCAAAAACACCACCAGCCATATTGCCGACCA
>DHIR01000002.1:1642-2206 GCA_002403905.1 Mucilaginibacter sp. UBA4741 | reverse complement strand
TACAATAAACAGCGTTGCCCATTGATCTTTACCCCGCTCGACCAGTATAAAGCTAAGCAGTATCATAGCCGTTATAGCCGGATTAAACTGCATATAAAACACCGAGTTAGCATATTCAATAGCACAGAGCAGTAATAATTGATTTTTTTGCCGGACCGTAAAGGGCAGGAAATGTATAGCTAATAATATCGCTACAGCATTAGCAACCTCCCACAATAAAAAACCCCAGCCATGCGGTAGTAAAGCGGATGGTGCGACAATTACCGGGAATACAGGGCCGTAAAAATACTCGTCACCATATTCCTGGGGATAAAATCCATATAATGTTTTTTCTTCCCTGGCATGATAGTATGAGGCACGAAATATCTTGTAGTTATTATCAATATTACGGGTGTATTTAAACAGGCAGGTGTAAGCCGCGACAGCAATGTATAATACCCAAAGCCATTGGTATCCGCTTAAATAAAGAACCCGTTTGTTGCTCATGAAACAATATTACAATTATTTTTAAATACTTAAAGCTGCTGCGCAATTACAAACCCGCTTGCCCAGGCCCATTGAAAA
>DHIR01000002.1:1016-1427 GCA_002403905.1 Mucilaginibacter sp. UBA4741 | reverse complement strand
GCCGCCCAGCCAGCCGGTAACATCCACACACTCCCCACCAAAATATAAACCGGGCACTTTTTTGGACTCTAATGATTTGGAGGAAAGTTCATCTGTTGATACCCCCCCGCGCATAACCTCGGCTTTATCATAACCTTTGTCGCCGGCAGGCTTAACTTTAAAATGATGGATAAGGTTATCTATATTTTCCAGGTCCGTTTTACTTAATGTTGCCAGGTTCTTATCAATTGGTAAATAATCGCTTAACGCCTCGGCAAATTTGCGGGTGTATATGGTGGCCAGGTAGTTTAGCAATGTTTTTTTGCCGTTTATTTCCCGCTCCTCTTGTATCAGTTCGGTAATGTTTTCGTTGGGTAACAGGTCGATGTAAATAAATTCGCCGGCTTTCCAGTAGGACGATATCTGCAATAT
>DHIR01000002.1:0-733 GCA_002403905.1 Mucilaginibacter sp. UBA4741 | reverse complement strand
TATCTGCAATATGGCCGGGCCGCTTAGTCCCCAATGGGTAAATAGTATATTTTCTTCAAAGCTGGCCCTATCGTTCCACACCCGGCAAAAAATACTATTGCCTGATAGTTGCTCATACCATTGCTGGTCTTTACCGGTAATAGTTAACGGCACCAATGCAGGCGCGGTATCAATAATATTTAACCCGAATTTACGGGCGGTGCGCAGGCCAAAGTCAGTAGCACCCATTTTTTGGATGGGCAAGCCGCCTGCGGCAATAACTACTTTAAGGGTTTGTAATTTTATTTCTCGTCCGTGTTTTTCATATATAACCTCAAATCCATCTGTTGTTTGCTCAATGCTTTTAACGTCAGCATCGCAGCGGATCTCCTGGCCTAGGTCATCGCATAGATCAGTAAAAACTTTTACGATGTCTTTGGCTTTATCGCTGGTCGGGAATAGCTGTCCTAACGTTTTTTCTTTGCCTTCAATACCATAAGTTTCAAAAAATCCGATGGTATCATCAACTGTCCATTGCGCAAAGGCCGATTTGCTAAAATGCTCATTTTGAGATATAAATTGCTTTGGTGATGAATATATGTTAGTATAATTACATCTGCCGCCGCCACTGATCAATATCTTGGCTCCTACCATATCGTTCTTCTCTAACACAAGCGTGCGCTTGCCTAAAAAACCGGCTTGTACAGCACACATTAATCCGCACGCCCCACCGCCAATAATTATAGCATCAAAA
>DHIR01000075.1:6751-7090 GCA_002403905.1 Mucilaginibacter sp. UBA4741 | reverse complement strand
GGTAAATATGGCATGGGCCTATTATTTAAAGAGGATGTGCTGATGCGCATAAAGGGAGAAATGATAGGCTTCTGGTCGTACTTTTTAAGTACGCTGTTTACGAGCTTGCTGTTTGTTTTTTTGAGCATTATACTCAAATTTAGTGTTGATTGGTTCTTAAATGAACGCATACAGCGCGACCTGGAAAACCAGAGGCTAAGCGCCGAGCTCGCTTTTTTAAAATCGCAGATCAATCCGCATTTTTTATTTAACTCGCTTAACAGCATTTACTCGTTGGCCTACCAGCAATCAGAAAATACGCCCGGCGCTATCCTGAAATTATCAGAGATAATGCGCTAT
>DHIR01000075.1:553-6572 GCA_002403905.1 Mucilaginibacter sp. UBA4741 | reverse complement strand
TTTATTTAACTCGTTAAACAGTATCTATTCGCTGGCTTACCAGCACTCAGAAAATACGCCGGGCGCTATCCTTAAATTATCAGAGATAATGCGCTATATGCTGTATGAGTGTAATGATAATAAGGTTGATCTGTCTAAAGAGTTACAGTACCTGCAAAACTACATCGACCTGCAAAAAATACGTTTTGGCAATAACGCTTATATTGATTTTAAGATAGATGGCCAGGTAACCGATCAGCAAATAGTGCCCCTGCTGTTAATAGCTTTTATTGAAAATGCTTTTAAACACGGCATAGCTAATGATTCATTGACACCTATTAAACTATTGATCAATGTTGATCACCAACATTTACAGTTTTATATCCAAAATAAAAAACACACTAATAACCGCGATGCACTGGGCGGTATCGGCTTAAATAATGTTAAGCGCAGATTAGATTTGCTATACCCCGGCAAATATAATTTAGACATCCGCGACGAAATAGATACCTACACTTGCGAATTATCCTTAGTTTTATAGCATGATACGTTGCCTGATAGTTGATGATGAGCCTTTGGCATTACATATACTGGAAGACTATATATCCAAAGTGCCTTTTATGGAGTTGGTTAAAGCTACAACTAATCCAATTGAAGCATTAACGCTGATACAGGATGGTAACATAGACCTGGTTTTTTTGGACGTACAAATGCCCGAACTTACCGGCATACAATTTCTGCGTATCGCCAACGGCAAAACTAAAGTAATATTAACTACAGCCTACCCGCAATACGCATTGGAAGGGTATGAACTGGATGTGGTTGATTACCTGCTAAAGCCTATCGCTTTCGATCGCTTCTTTAAAGCGGCGCAAAAAGCACAGGGGATTATTCAGCCATCAAAGATTGCCGCGCCCGAGCCGGTACAGCAAGTACAACAGCAACAAAATGATTTTTTAAGCGATTTTATATTTGTTAAAAGCGAGCATAAAATACAAAAGGTGTACCTGCACCAGATATTATTTATTGAAGGGTTGAAAGATTATATATCCATCTTTACTACAACAGAGCGCATAATAACGCTACAAAACATGAAGAAGATGGAGGATACTTTGCCCGAGAAGCATTTTATCCGTGTACATAAATCATACATAGTAGCTCTTAATAAGATAGACAGCATTGAGCGCAGCCGCATCCGTATTGGTGATAAAATTATCCCGGTAGGAGACACCTATCGTGATGAGTTTTTTAAGATTATTGATGGGAAGAACGGGTAGCCCCCCAGCCCCCTGAAGGGGGAGTTTTTTGATTAAAAAGATTTTATAATATCGAACACTGAATGTTGAACTTCGAATAATGAAATTTAATGATTGCATATTTTAACGTCATTATTCATTATTGGAAATTCGATGTTCGATATTATTGTTCCCCCTTCAGGGGGTTAGGGGGTTTGCCCCAAAGCTTTCTTTATCCTGTCCTCTGCCTCTTTCACCAATTCATCAACAGTGCCAGTGCCCGGTTCAATAGGCTCCAACACTTCCCAAGTCATATTTATAAAAGTATTTAGCGGATATAAGCCGTACCGGATCATCTTCCACGAATTGTTTATGGCGATGGGTACCAGCAACGCGTCAGGACATTTTTTAAGGATGATAGCAATACCTCCAGCCTGGAAAGGTTTAACATTGCCAGTTTTAGAGCGTGTTCCCTCCGGAAAAATAATAGCAGACCATTTGTTTTCTTTCATCCGGGTACCCAATTTACCCATTTCCATTAGGGACTGGCGCGGATCATTACGATCAATATTGGCCCCGCCACCATATTTTAAGTTAAATGATATAGAAGGAACGCCTTTGGTAAGCTCTATTTTAGAAATAAACTTAGCGTGATATTTGCGCAGAAACCAAATTAGTGGGGGGATATCTAATAAGCTTTGATGGTTGGATATAAATATCATTGGCCTGCCCACAGGTAAGTTTTGTTTGTTAGTAAACTTAACCGTATTGAATAGAAGGTAAACAGTGTAGGTAAGCAGCATATCTAAAAAATCTACCACTGCTTTGTGTGCTTTATACCCAATCCACTTATGGCTAACCCATTGTATTGGCTGAAATATAACCAGCTCCAATAAAAAAAACAGGATGGCAATTGGCGATAAAATGTAGCCCAGAAATTTTTTCATGCGTTTATCAATGCCGCGAAATTAAAAATAATTTAACAATTACACAGGCAGGCTGTTTTCCAATAGGAGTAATTTAACCTTTAAAACAGCGGCCACGGTAACAGCGTCTTTAATTTCGCCTGCACAAACCATACGGTAAACATCTTCAAAAGGTGCTTTTTTTACTATTAGCTGTTCGGTGTCTTCGGGTTCGGCTTCAAATTGTTCCAAGCCTGTTGCCAGGTAAATTATGCATAACTCGTCAGTTACAGAATTGCTTAAATGCATGCGTTGTATTTCTGTCCAGTTTACGGCAGTTAACCCGGTCTCTTCTAGTAACTCTCGTTTTGCGGCATCTAAAGGGCTATCGGCTAATGGGCCGCCGCCTTCGGGTATTTCCCAGCTATATTCACTTAATGCAAAGCGATACTGACCAACCAAATAAGTATTCATATCGGTATCCAACGGAACAATACCTATGGCCCGGTTTTTAAAATGCACCTTACCGTAAATACCCGGATTGCCTGACGGATTAATAACCTGGTACTGGGTTAAATTTATCCATGCATTATCATAAACTTCCGTTTCTGATCGTACCTGCCACTGGTTTTCTTCCGGATGATGCATAGTGATATATAATTAAGTAGGTGATTTATTTTTTTGACGCCGGTGGTAAAACTTCTCTTGTTGTACCTTCTTTAATACCTTGTTTTTCGGTAATGTCGTAGTATGGGTTTTTTATGACCGGGCTATCATTTAACCAATAGCTGCCATTGCTGGCACAATATTGTTTATATACCTTGAAGCTGTTTAATTTAAAAATTTTTAAAGCCGCATATAAAGCGTTTGACAGCGCCGAAAAGTATTTGCGTTGGTATGATAAAGAATTGCTCTCGCTTATTTCGCGACAGGTAGATTGTATCCTGCTTAGGTAAGCGAACCAGGCACTGTGCTGCTCATTACTCATATCTTTTGTAGGTACTGTGTTTAAATCCCAGATTAGTTTACCTGCTTTGTTTTGAGCCAACCCTGCATTGTTAACTACCAGGGCGTTTTTAATTTCTAAATAGTCTTTAAAAACAGTGGTAACCGCAAAGTTTAATCCGCGTTGTTGGGCGTTCACTGTATTTATCCCGGTTAAAATTAGGGTTAAAAATAAGAGCGTCCTTAGTAATTTCATGCTTAATAAATTAGGGCAATAAAAAAGAGCGATAGGTTATCTATCGCTCTAAGTTAAAAAAATCAAATTAAAATTTTATTACAATCCGAAAGCTGTTTTTACCTTATCAACATAATCCAATTTTTCCCAGGTAAATAATTCTACTTCCTTAGTTATTACTGTACCGTCATGGTGGGTAAAGCTTTTTGTTACAATTTGACTTTCTTTGCCGAAGTGGCCGTAAGCAGCGGTTTCGCTATAAATAGGGTTACGCAATTTAAAACGGGTTTCAATAGCATAAGGGGTCATGTTAAATATAGCCTCAACTTTTTTAGCTATTTCGCCATCGTTTAGGTTTACTTTACCTGTACCGTAAGTGTTTACGTAAATACCCATTGGCTGTGCAACGCCAATGGCGTATGATACTTGTACCAAAACTTCGGTACAAACACCGGCAGCAACCAGGTTTTTAGCAATGTGGCGTGTAGCATAAGCCGCAGAACGGTCAACTTTTGACGGATCTTTTCCAGAAAACGCACCACCACCGTGTGCGCCTTTACCACCATAAGTGTCCACAATAATTTTACGGCCTGTTAAACCGGTATCGCCATGCGGGCCACCAATAACAAATTTACCCGTTGGGTTAATGTGGTATTTAATATCGCTGTTAAAGAAGTGAGCGTATTTTGGATATTTAGCTTTTACACGTGGTATTAAAACACCAATAATGTCTTTACTGATCTTAGCCAACATTGTTTTCTCTTCGTCAAAATCATCATGTTGGGTTGATATTACGATAGCATCGATACGCGTTGGCTCGTTGTTATCATTATACTCCAATGTTACTTGCGATTTTGCATCAGGGCGCAGGTATTTAATATCCGTATTTTCTCTGCGGATAGCTGCCAGCTCAATTAATAAGGCGTGTGCAATATCCAAGGCCAATGGCATATAGTTATCAGTTTCGATAGTTGCATAACCAAACATCATACCCTGATCGCCTGCACCTTGCTCTTCTTTCGACTGACGATCAACACCTTGATTAATATCCGGCGATTGCTCATGTATTGCTGACAATACGCTGCAAGAGCTGCCATCAAACATATACTCGCCTTTGGTATAACCAATTTTATTAATAACCTCGCGTGCTATTTTTTGCACATCAAGGTATGCTTGCGATTTTACTTCGCCGGCCAAAAAAACCTGCCCGGTTGTTACTAATGTTTCGCAGGCAACTTTTGATTCTGGATCATGCGCCAAAAAATTGTCAATTAATGCGTCCGATATTTGATCGGCAACTTTGTCCGGGTGTCCTTCTGATACGGACTCTGATGTAAATAAGTATGGCATTTTTTTTTAAATGTATTACGTAAAAACAGAAAAGAAGGATTTTAACTGAACTTTGTAAAGAAGCAGGGTTTTAGCACTTTTTTACGTGGTTGCAATCCGGTCGCGACGGGGCGCGACAACTAAATCAGTCCACTATTATGCGCCAAAAATAAAACAATTTTTACAAAACCGAAAATACATTTACTTTTGATAGCTAAAAATATTTTATTGAAACGAAAAGCGTTATTTATTATAAACCCTATATCGGGCGGGAAGAAGAAGGACGGGGTGCCTAAACTAATTGATAAACAGTTTGATGGTGAGGCGACTATAGTATTTACACATGGTGTATCGCATGCTAGTGAGGTAGCTGCCGAAGCTATTGACAAATATGACATTATAGTAGCAGTAGGAGGTGATGGCACCGTTAACGAAATAGCATCGGCATTGGTAGGCAGTAATGCTGTATTGGGTATATTGCCATTTGGGTCTGGCAATGGGTTATCGCGTTTTTTAGGTATCCCTATGAATATTGAAAAAGCAATTGCAAATCTTAATACCGGCAATATTGCCGTCATAGACTCGGCGCAAGCAAACGGAAAGGCCTTTTTTAATATGGCCGGTATGGGGTTTGACGCGCACATAAGCGAAGCATTCTCGCACGGAAAAAAGCGTGGGTTTATTACGTATGTTAAAACGTCTTTACAGGAAGTAATTAAATATAAATCACAAACCTATAATATCGAAATTGATGATGCTGTATATAATCGAAAAGCTTTTATGTTAAGTTTCGCTAATTCATCACAATACGGTAATAATGCGCACGTTTCGCCGCAAGCCTCTGTACAGGATGGTTTATTGGATGTTTGTGTTATTAAACCCTTCCCTTTATATCGTTTTCCGGAGATGTGTATTCGTATGTTTACAAAAACAGCAAACAAATCGAGCTTTGTCGAAATTATTCGTGGTAAGCATATAATTGTTAAGCGTGATAACCCCGCGCCAATGCATCTGGATGGTGAGCCTGAAATTGCAGGAAAAGAAATTGAAATTAATATTGTACCGTGTTCATTAAAAGTTATTGTGGGTAAAGATTTTTAAGTTATGTCAAAAAAAAACAAAAACTTAACAGGGGTCATGTACTCAACCAATCCTGAGTTTCAATATAAAGAAAGTAATAATTCAAATACCGCAACCCTGCCCCAACAGCAACAAAATTTAAGGATATTTTTAGACAGAAAGGGTGGCGGCAAACTGGTTACAGCCATAGCGGGCTTTGTTGGCACTACTGCCGATTTGGAAGCGATAGGCAAAACGCTAAAAACCAAGTGTGGCGTTGGCGGTACGGTAAAAGATGGCGAGATAAAAATTCAGGGCGATTTCAGGGATAA
>DHIR01000075.1:0-429 GCA_002403905.1 Mucilaginibacter sp. UBA4741 | reverse complement strand
ATTCAGGGCGATTTCAGGGATAAAATATTAACATTATTACTGGCAGATGGCTATAAGGCTAAAAAAGCAGGCGGATAGTATGCCTTCTTATCAAACATATCAGCCAATAGCATTAATTATGTTTATTCAACTATAAGTTATATTCCAAGTTAAACTCACTCATTATTAATACAATACATTAAAATGATTAGTTAAGTGTATTGACTAATTTTTTAGTTATTATTGTAATCGTAAAAAAAAATGTGGTTAATTGCTTGCAATAGTGTATAAACCTGCTAATATTGCGGCACCAATTATAATTTTTATAATAATAGTTATTGCAATTACGTTGCATTCGTGTACATTAGATGCGCCTTAGCATAGTGGGCTATTTTTTAATGTTTTTGATTAAAGAAGAGCTAACTGGTTGTGTAAGCTAATTTTTACGTA
>DHIR01000146.1:4265-9100 GCA_002403905.1 Mucilaginibacter sp. UBA4741 | reverse complement strand
CTCTTCCTGATCCTTGCCTAAATGGTATTTACGTTTAATGGCTGATAGGAACACCGGCTTGCCTTTATACATTTCGTCACCGGCAATTGATGCGCGCTGGGTAGCTAAATGTATACGGATCTGGTGCATACGGCCGGTTACAGGGCGGCATTCAACCAATGTATAATGTTTAAAGAATTTTATGGACTGAAACCAGGTTTCGGCGCGTTTGCCTTCCTGCCTGCTGATGGTTACGTTACCTTTACCAACATTAAGTATCGGCAGATCAACCAGTAGTTTTTCAAACACATGGGTACCATCAATTACCGCGTGGTATACTTTGTTAACCTGGCGCTTCTCAAACTGCATGGATACGGTACGGTATGCTTCCGGATTCTTGGCTATTATTAAAGCCCCCGAGGTTTCTTTATCTAAACGGTGACATATTTGTGCATCGTGCGAATATTCTTTAGCTAAGCGCAGTATATTTACCTCGCCTCCCTCCCGTTCATCAAGCGAGCTGATAAAGGCAGGCTTATTAATTACTATCAGGTCATCATCTTCGAATAAGATCAGGTCGGCAAATTTTGGAATCTTCATGTATTAAATTATAGGCGGCAAAAATACGGTTTTTAAATTTAACCTTTATAACAATGACGTGGTGGACATTAGGTACCTACCTCAAGCGTGCCCCCATGTCTCATTGGGGCTATATGTCTGCTAAGTTTGGCTAAAGCCCCTATCTTTTGCTCTTTAACCGTTGGCTAAAGCCAACGGCAATGAATTAATAAGCAGTAAACAATTAATTGCCATCCCTTTTAAGAGATGGGTAATATAAGTAAAGAAGTTTTAGGCTTTAGCCAAAACATTAAGTTGATATCGCTCCGCTCCGTCTTTAGGGGATCTGAAGGAGCATAAATAGAAAGCCTGACCGGCAGGTAACGCCCTAAACACAAGTAAATTCAAATTAATTACACTACATCAAAACAACCACCCGTAAAAAGTGTTTAGTTTCCTATACAAATCCTATATTAGTGAACGTTATTACAACTTACCTATCCGAATAAAAACATGGCTAAAATATTAATTATTGATGATGAGCGGGCGATCCGCAATACACTGCGCGAAATACTTGAATACGAGGACTACGAAGTTGAAGGCGTTGATAACGGCATTGACGGGCTTGAACTGATTGCCAAGAAAGATTTCGACCTGGTGCTATGCGACATTAAAATGAGCCGCATGGATGGCATGGAGGTTTTAAGCGAAGGTTTGGCTATTAAACCTGATCTTCCTTTCATCATGATATCGGGCCACGGCACGGTAGAGACCGCTGTCGAGGCCAGCAAAAAAGGTGCGTTCGACTTTATATCTAAACCACCCGATCTTAACCGATTACTGATAACCGTACGCAACGCGCTGGACCGTGGCAGTTTGGTTGTTGAAACCAAAGTATTAAAACGCAAAGTATCTAAAGTCCGCCCTATTTTGGGTGAGTCGACCCCCATAGCCAAAATAAAAGAAACTATAGAGCGTGTTGCCCCTACCGATGCACGCGTACTGATAACCGGTGCCAACGGTAGCGGTAAAGAGCTGGTAGCTCGCTGGCTGCACGAAAAGTCGAACCGATCTAACGCCCCTTTAATTGAGGTTAACTGCGCGGCTATCCCTTCGGAGTTGATAGAAAGTGAATTGTTTGGGCATGAGAAGGGATCATTTACATCAGCTATTAAACAGCGTATAGGTAAGTTCGAGTCCGCATCGGGTGGTACTTTGTTTATGGATGAGATTGGCGATATGAGCTTATCGGCCCAGGCCAAAGTATTGCGTGCCCTGCAGGAAAGTAAAATAACCCGCGTAGGCGGCGAGAAAGAAATTGAAGTTGACGTACGCGTTGTGGCGGCAACAAACAAGGACCTGCTAAAAGAGATCGAAGCCGGTAATTTCCGTATGGACCTTTACCATCGGCTAAGTGTTATACTGATACATGTACCACCGTTGACAGAGCGGAAGGATGATATCGCGCTGATCACTCAAAGCTTTTTAGAGGAGATATGCAATGATTATAACATGCCGCTTAAAAAGATCTCGGAAGGCGCGCTAGAGGCCCTTAAAGCCCTACCGTGGACAGGTAACATCCGCGAGTTGCGTAACATGGTTGAACGTTTGATTATATTAAGTGATAAAACCATTACCGAGGATGATGTAAGGGCATTTGCCAATCCATCGGCACCTGTTTCTGCATCTGCCGCAGCGACACCACAAACTGATTTTAACCAGTTCAAAAACTTCCAGGACTATAAGGATTTTGCCGAGCGCGAATACATCAAATTCAAGCTGGAAAAGAACAACTGGAACGTGTCAAAAACTGCCGACGATATTGATATACAACGCAGTCACCTGTATAGTAAGATAGAGAAATACGGGTTGAAGCGCGGAGAATAGTTTAATGAGTGAATTATTGAATGAGTGATTGAGTGAGTTTTTTACACTGAGAGACTTCCGAGGTTTTAAACTTTGGAAGTTTTTTATTTGGTAACTATTTATCTATAAACACTATCTTCGTTTATAAATCAAACCATACCCCATCATGAAAAAATTATCATTTTTAATTGCCTTATTAACCATTACCTGTACTTCTGTTTTCGCACAGATAACCAGGGAACAAAGCGTTGCCGAGTGGAAACGCGCCAAAGCTTACACCAAAACTTATTTAGATGCTATGCCTGCTGACGGCTACACCTTTAAAGCAACGCCCGAGGTACGCTCTTTTGCGGCACAAATGCTGCACTTAACAGACGCTACTTACTATTTCATCTCTTCGGCAAGTGGCAAGCCAAGTCCGCTGGGTAAAGCATCTGCAGAAAAAACAGTAGCACAAACTAAAGAGGCTACAACAAAAGCAGTTATGGACAGCTATGATTTTGCCATCAGCACTATAGCAGGTATGACAGACGCCGACATGCAGCAACCAGCATCAGCCGAAGGCATGAAAGCTACTAAAGGTTTACTATTAGCTAAAGCGTTCGAGCATCAAACACATCATCGTGGCCAAACAACCGTTTACTTGCGTTTAAAAGGTGTTACGCCTCCGCCGGAAATGTTGTTTTAAACACGTAGAGACGCAATACTTTGCGTCTCCGGATAAAATAGGAGAAGCCCTTTCAATTAATTTGGAAGGGCTTTTTTATTAATATTCTATCTGGAGACGCAAAGTATTGCGTCTCTACAATATACATTCATATTTAATTTGCAATTACTAATATTTTTAGCAATTTTGCTGGGTGAATCAAAACTCTGTTGAAGTAAAGACCCAATCGCGGGTACTGTTTATTGATATGAACAGCTACTTTGCCCGTTGCGAGCAGCAGGCCAACTACTGGCTGCGCGGCAGACCCGTGGGTGTTTGCGTGTACACCGGCAAGTATGGCTGCGTTATCTCGCTATCAACAGAGGCCAAAGAACGCGGTTTAAAGGCTGGAATGCGTTTAAATGACCATGGCTGCCTGCCCCGACCTGGTGCCTGTAGAGAGCAATCCAGCTCGTTACCGCGAGTATCATACCAAGATCATTAACGTATTGCTCACCCACTGCAAAGATGTGGTTGCCAAAAGTATTGACGAGGCTATTATTAACCTGGGCCATTATGACCATCTGGACCCGTTAACCTTAGCCAAACAAATTAAGCGAGAGATACTTGAAAAAGTGGGCGACTGGCTAACCTGCTCGATAGGTATTGCGCCAAATGCGTTCCTGGCTAAACTGGCTTCGGTGCGCGGGAAGAAGCTGGATGGCTTGCTGATGATCACTCACCAAAACATTGACGATGTATTGCGCCCGTTAAAGCTGGGCGATATGCCGGGCATCGGCGCTAACATGAGCTACCGGCTGGAGCGTGCCGGAATCAATACCCCGTTAGAGATGCGCTATGCAGGCCCCGATAAGTTAAAACAGATCTTTAAAGGGATAGAAGGCATTTACTGGCATTACCGCCTAAACTTTATCGAAACCAATATTGTAGCACATGATTACCGGGGCATGCAGGCCATGCGGCAGATCTCCAAAGAAAAAAGGCAGCACATTAGCTATATAGACCAGTTGTTTATGACGCTTTGCTTAACGTTAGAAAAGCGGATGGTGAACCATAAGTTTTATTGTAAGTCGGTTGGGTTTACGGCCAGGTATGAGGATGGGACCCGTTGGGATGATGCTTTTACCGTTACCACACCCGTGCAGGATGCTATAAGTTTAATGCGGATGATACGCATACGGGTTGATAAATTCGAAAAGCTAACCGGTACCGGCCCCATATTTAGTACCGAAATTAACAGCATGCGGGTGGGTGTTACCAACTTTGTAAACAACGGCAATATGCTTTACAGTTTGTTTGAAGATATGGATCGCAAAGAAACCGCGCTAAAAACCATGCACGAGATTAAACATAAATTTGGATCTGATAAACTGATCCGCGCTATTGAAATGACCGATGGCAAAGTGATAAAAGATGTGATAGGCTTTGGGTCGGTAAAGGATTTGACGGAGCTGGATTATAAGGCTTGATAGCATGCGAGTGATCCACATAAAAAAGTGGATCATCTGGATTACCTTTTTTGGTTAACTATTTGTAAATAAATAATTTATAAAAATGAGTGGATCACCTTGGATCACTTGTAAAACTTTAACAGAACGTATTTAATATTCTTATAATAAGATAGTTATGTGTTTTTAGACTGTTTTGAAATATCGGAGTGGATCACCTTGGATGGATCATACATAACTATCTTAGGTATTGAACTCACTTACAACGGATGCAAGGATAAAGGAGATTTACGAAGTTTTAAAAACTTCGTAAATCT
>DHIR01000146.1:3797-4086 GCA_002403905.1 Mucilaginibacter sp. UBA4741 | reverse complement strand
AGTTTTAAAAACTTCGTAAATCTGGTGTTACGCAATCTGTACGCTATTGATTCAGCAATTTTTTCTTCTGCGCATCATATTCTTCTTTCGTTATCGCGCCCGAATCCAGCAAGCCTTTTAGTTTCTTTATCTCATCGGCTACAGAACCTGCAGTAGCCTGGGTAACACTATCGGTTGATTTGCAGGGCTTAACCTCACAGGCTTCAATCGCGTCATCAATAAATCCGGTATAGCGCATAGGGCCGCCGGGGTTTACGCTGAACATGTATTTGTCAACTCCGTTTATCCT
>DHIR01000146.1:2852-3589 GCA_002403905.1 Mucilaginibacter sp. UBA4741 | reverse complement strand
GTATTTGTCAACTCCGTTTATCCTGGTCTTTTTGATGCTTTTTAAAACGGCGCCCGCGTTAGCAAACTCTTTAGGTAAAGTACGTGTACTGCGTGGGTTAGGTATCAATCCATGATCTTCAAGATATAAAAATGAGCCATCAGGTTTAGTGCCCCTGCCCAATTTTACAGTATCACCTATATGGTAAGTTACCCCGTTTGATGCTTTATACTCGGTAACTGATGTTCCCCAAAAAGACCTTGCGCTTTGCTTAAAAATGGGATAAGTAACAGTGTAGCTAATAATATTCTTTTCATAAGTTGGCAATTGTATTGAAACTAAGGTAGTTATTTTATTGAATATAAACTTCTTCAGGTGTTGCTTTAGACGGTTTTGCAGCGTCAAAATAGAACTCGCAAGTACCACACTTTTTCACCTCGATTTGATGGGGATCATAATAACGTTCAATTTGTTTATCCTTCCGCTTGTCATAGGTATGATACATCCTTAACTTACCATTTTCTTGATAATCTATTTCTACTGCTGTTTTCCTCTTCCAGTCTACCGATTCTTTATGTTCAGTTTTACCGGTTGGATAATACTCATAAAGTTTATACCCTCTGCCATTGCTTTCAAACGTTTTTACATAGTTTATGTGTAACCAGGCAACTGTTTTTAGCAAGGAGTCTAATTTCTTGTTGATTGGTTTAGGTTCCAGATGCCATTGAGGGTATGGTGACCGGCGCGCTTCATACTTC
>DHIR01000146.1:1948-2736 GCA_002403905.1 Mucilaginibacter sp. UBA4741 | reverse complement strand
CAGCCGCACTATCATAATAAGAAGTTGTTTTGCTAATGAGGCCGTTTTTGTAAATAACGTTACTTATTAACTGGCCCGATGGAGAATAAGCATTTCTGTAGCCTATCCGTTTGTTGTGTCTAAACTTTTCTATGATATACAGTCGCCCTGATGGATAATAAATCTTGCGGGTACCGTTTAGCATACCTTTGCTAATGGATTGCACGGTTTCAATTTTTCCATTAGTATAAAAAATCTTGTTGCCCACATTTGCAGGTAAAGGGTGCCCGTATATTTTCCTTAACGTATTTAGCTCGGTAATACCTCTTAAATACCACCAGTCTCTAACCCCGTTTGCCTCAGTATATTTTACGGTGGCCGAGCAGAAGCTGATCTGTAATTTACCTTTTTCTTTATAGCCAAAAAACAGCCACCGCTCCCCTATTTTTATATTTAAAACACAATCGCTGTCAAACCCGGGGTCATTGGCGAAGGATGAAGCTTGCCCTTTAAACAATTCCAATGTTACAAACCCGATACCCCCGTTTTTACGGTTGTTGTAGTAGGTGTCAATTATTGGCGACAACGCTTTAATTTCAACCATGGCAATAAAATCATATCGCTTTAGGTCGTCCTTACTTTTAAATTCAGAGGATGCGCACATGCATGCCATAGAATTGACAGCGTTCAATAAAAATAACAGGGTAAATAATATTCTCACAAATGCAATAGGTTTAGAATTATCTTCCAAGTTAGCTAAATCCCTTAAACCTTACTAATTTATCGCCTAAAAAACCTATTTTTGCGGC
>DHIR01000146.1:472-1710 GCA_002403905.1 Mucilaginibacter sp. UBA4741 | reverse complement strand
ATATTGACCACGGTAAAAGTACCCTTGCCGATAGGTTATTAGAATATACCGGCACCATTACCCAACGCGAAAGCCAGGCACAATTGCTTGACGATATGGACCTGGAGCGCGAGCGCGGTATCACCATAAAAAGCCATGCCATACAAATGGACTATGAGCTTGACGGGCAAAAATATGTTCTGAACCTGATAGACACTCCCGGCCACGTAGATTTTTCGTACGAGGTATCACGCTCAATTGCTGCCTGTGAGGGCGCTTTATTGATAGTTGACGCGGCGCAGGGTATACAGGCGCAAACCATATCCAACCTTTATTTAGCTTTAGAGAACGACCTCGAGATCATCCCGGTACTAAACAAAATGGACCTGCCCGGCGCTATGCCCGAGGAGGTAAAAGACCAGATAGTTGAGCTGATAGGCTGCAAACGCGAAGATATTTTAGCTGCATCGGGTAAAACCGGTATGGGCGTACATGATATTTTACGTGCTGTTATAGAGCGTGTGCCCGCCCCTGTTGGCGACCCGGATGCTCCTTTACAGGCGTTGATATTCGATTCGGTTTATAACTCATTCCGTGGTATAGTTGCTTACTTTAAAGTAGTTAACGGCGAGATCCGCAAAGGCGACCGTGTAAAATTCTTCGCTACCGAGAAACAGTATATAGCTGAAGAAGTTGGCACCCTTAAATTAAAGCAATTACCAAAAGATGTAATTAAAACCGGCGATGTTGGGTATATTATATCTGGCATTAAAGAGTCGCGCGAGGTAAAAGTTGGCGATACCATAACCACCATTACCCGCCCTTGCGAAACCGGCATACAAGGTTTTGAAGAGGTTAAGCCAATGGTATTTGCGGGTATTTACCCGGTTGATACCGAGGATTACGAAGAGTTACGCGAATCAATGGCAAAATTGCAGCTGAATGATGCATCATTGGTTTTCGAGCCGGAATCATCAGCCGCTTTGGGCTTTGGTTTCCGTTGCGGTTTCCTGGGCATGCTGCACATGGAAATTATCCAGGAGCGTTTAGAGCGCGAGTTTGATATGACAGTAATTACTACCGTACCCAACGTGTCCTACCTGGCCTATTCCACCAAAGGCGAAGAAATTATAGTAAATAATCCAACAGACCTGCCCGACCCAAGTAAAATTGACAGGGTAGAAGAACCTTATATTAAAGCTACGATAATTACCAAATCCGAGTTTGTTGGATCGGTAATGTCGCTTTGTATCCAGAAA
>DHIR01000146.1:0-310 GCA_002403905.1 Mucilaginibacter sp. UBA4741 | reverse complement strand
GTAATGTCGCTTTGTATCCAGAAACGCGGGTTCATTAAAAATCAATCCTACCTGACTTCTGATCGTGTGGAATTGGTGTTTGAAATACCAATGGGCGAGATCGTTTTTGATTTTTATGATAAGTTAAAAACCATATCAAAAGGTTACGCGTCTTTTGATTATCACCAGATAGGTTACCGCACCAGCGACCTGGTACGTTTGGATATTAAACTAAACGCCGAGCCGGTTGATGCTTTGTCGTCATTGATCTTTAGAGGTAACTCATACGATTTTGGTAAAAAGATCTGCGAGAAACTGAAAGAGCTTTTAC
>DHIR01000018.1:7122-13377 GCA_002403905.1 Mucilaginibacter sp. UBA4741 | reverse complement strand
TTTTAATCGCACAACACGTTAGTTATAATCTTATTAATACTAAGTTTAGCTAATAGCGGCAGCTCGCAAAACAAAAAACTGGCTAAAATAAGAGAGCGATGGGGTAAACCAATAATTGCCAACCGCCGGTTTGACCTGATCTCAGCCTATTTAGACAATTGCGACGACAACTATGTCTCTGACAATACCGCTGCTGACCTTGATGACTTGTTTGAATACCTGGATCGTACCAACTCTAAGCCCGGACAGCAGTATCTGTACAAGCAACTACACAAATCAGCAGTTTCTTAAACCTATTTTGATACACTTGAAAAGAATATAGCGCACATTAACCGCGACAAAGACCTAAGGGAACTTGCTGAACTAAAACTATCAGAACTCAACAATTCCAATGCTTATTACCTGCCTGGATTATTCAGCAACCTGCAGCAACCTTTGTTTAAACCGCTGCTTAAAGCTTATATCCGCATAGCACCGTTTTTAACTGTAGGGCTTATTATAAGTTTATTTATCGTACTCAACCAGTTCACTTTCGTTCTGCTTTTATTAATGATTGCTGCCAACGTAGGCATCCATTTTATGAATAAAATGAAGACGCTGGGCTATACCCCGTCATTACCCCAGCTTTTAATATTATATAAAGTAGGCCGATGGCTGGCTATCAATAAATTATTGGAAGATAACGACAGCGTTAACAATAGCTTAAATCATGTTGCTACGCTAAAACGGTCATTAAGCTTTATAAATTTTCAAAGCAAAATAGACTCGGACCCTACGGATATTTCTTTTTTAATCAGTGAATGGTTTAAGATACTCCTGCTGCTAGAGCCTTTTATGTTTATAATTTCTATAGACAGAGTAAATAAATACCTGGCAGATATTAAAACACTTTACGAAGCAGTGGCCAGGGTTGATATGGCTATTTCTATCCAATCGGTAAGGGAAGGGGCAGCATACTATTGTAAACCGCAATTTTCTACTGGCAGAGACAATATTGTAATTAAAGATCTGTATCATCCGCTCATAGATAACTGTGTACCAAACTCTATAACTATTGATAACAAACAAGGTGTTCTAATAACCGGATCAAACATGTCCGGCAAAACCACGTTTATTAGGGCCGCGGCTATAAACTCTATTGTAGCGCAAACGATAAATACCAGTTTTGCCCACGAGTATTGTTCGCCACCACTAAAAATACTGACCAGTATAAATATGAGTGACGATCTGGGAGAAAGTAAAAGTTATTTCCAGGCAGAGGCGTTATCGATCAAAACCATTATTGAAGATGTAATAGCCAGCCAGCCCATAAACAGCCTGGTTATTATTGACGAGATTTTTAGAGGCACTAACACCATTGAGCGGGTTGCGGCAGCAAAGGCCGTGCTCTCCTACTTTATTAAAAACAAAGGCTTTGTATTTGTATCTACCCATGATCTGGAACTAGCCGAACTGCTTGGTGAGGATTATAAAGTATTTTCTTTCGAAGAAATCATGGGCGATAATCAAATTATATTTGATTATAAGATCAAAGAAGGGCTACTTAAAAACAAGAACGGGATAGCCGTTTTACAAAGACTAGGCTATCCGGAAAGTATAATAGATGAAGCTAATAAATTAAGCATTCAGTTACGTGATAAATATAATCTGTCCTGATAATATCAGCAGGTCGACATTAAAAACCAAAACATAAAATGAAATCATCCGCCAGGATCATCATTGGCTTATTAGTAATAACACTCTGCTCTTCCTGGGGATTCTTTGCGCATTACCGTATTAACCGACTGGCTGTTTTTACGCTGCCTAAGGCAATGGCAGGATTTTACAAGGCCAACATCGGGTTTATTACCGAGCATGCCATCAGCGCGGATAAACGGCGGTATGTGGATTCGCTGGAAGCGCCACGCCATTATTTAAACGCAGACCATTATGGTAAAAACCCCTTTAGGTTGATACCCGAACGTTGGGATGATGCCGTTATAAAATATTCGGAAGATACCCTTAACAAATACGGCACCGTGCCCTGGTCTATCCAATACAATTACTATAAACTGGTTAGTGCTTTTAAAGGGCATGATACTACAGGCATACTAACGGCATCGGCCAACCTGGGCCATTATATTGCCGACGCACATGTACCCTTACACCTTACCCAAAACTATAACGGGCAGCTTACCAACCAAACGGGCCTGCATGCCTTATGGGAAAGCCGCATACCCGAGCTTGCTGCCGCCAATTATAACTGCTATGCCGGTAAAGCCCGTTATATTGAGAACCCGTTAAAAGAGGCTTTTAAAATTTGTCACACTTCTTTTAGTGAGGTCGATTCTGTTTTGCGATTAGAAAGATTGTTAAACAAAACCTATCCTGCCAATAAAAAATACGAAATGGTGATGCATGGCAAAAAACCAATTAAAGATTACTCTGCTGATTATAGTCTGGCTTATCAAAAATTAATGCGGGGCATGGTGCAGCGGCGCATGCGATCGGCGGTGTTATCGGTGGGTAGTTACTGGTATTCGGCCTGGGTTGATGCCGGGCAGCCTGATTTGAATAAATTGATCAAGCAACCGTTAAGTACTACCGACAGGGTTAAGATTCAAAAAGAGGAAATGGTATTTAAAGCCGGTAAGATAGCGCCGTTTGATACGAAATGATAATTGTAGAGACGCGATACTTCGCGTCTCCGTGCAGAAACAATGTAGTATGAGACGCAAAGTATTGCGTCTCTACGAAATTATACAGGAGACGCAAAGTATTGCGTCTCTACGGGTTTATTTCTTTTTGCTTCTTATTGCCGCAATAATCGGCGGGATAACCGATACCACAATAATAACAATACCTATTAACGAAAAATGAGCCTTAAAGAACGGCACATTACCCAACATATAACCCGCGAACAGGAAAAGCACTATCCATGATACGCCACCAATAATATTATACAAACTATAACGTAAAAACGACATGCGCCCTACCCCTGCCACAAAAGGCGCAATAGTACGAATAATAGGCATAAACCTGCTAAATATTACAGCCTTACCGCCGTACTTATCAAAAAAGGCTTTGGTTTGCAGGTAATAATCCAGTTTTAATATCTTATTTTCTTCTTTAAATACCTTGGGGCCAAAGTAATTACCCAGTAAATAATTTACTGTATTACCTGTAAAAGCTGCCATGGTTAATATTATCGTTACTATATATATATTAAGCCCCGAGTTACCACCGGCTATTAAAGCACCGGCCGCGAATAATAAAGAATCGCCGGGTAAAAATGGGGTTATCACAAAGCCGGTTTCGGCAAAAATTATTACAAAAAGTATAAGGTAGGTCCATCCTTGATATTGACTGGTAATTTGCACCAGGTGCTTATCAATATGAATTATAAAATCAAGTAATGCTTTAAGAATTTCCAATGGCTTAAATTTGGGGCAAAATTATAAATATAAACGGTAAAGCCTATTTGTTACTTATTATACCGGCGCCAAACGCTACAGAATCGGCTCCGCCTGCTATGCCCCGGCAATAAAGCGTATATATTTTACCATCGGCAATGGTAATGTTGGGAAAATCGGATACGACTGTAGTTAAACCCTTGGGCAGTATTTTAAAATCATAGGTGCCGGGAGGTATCTGGATAAATTTAGATACATTTTTATACGTTTGATTGGTAAACGCCATTACACCATTGGCCAGCACATCAAACCCTGTTGAGCGTGGCGACGCGTTAACAAACCTTATTTTACCCCTGCCCACAGTAGGAGTAGCGGCAGTATCAACAGTGAATATAGAAGTAATAGTACTATCAATACGTAAACCGGTAATAAACAGTGTATACTTTAAGTTGGGTTTTAAAAGTGTATCCAGTGATAGAATATTAACACTTGAAATTGCTTGAGAGTACGACTTGATACGTATAGGCGTATCAATAGCTGTTAATGAGAAATATCCCGAAGCGCTGGGATAAGCAAAATAACCAGTCTGCTTAAAGGCTCCCATATATAAATTTACAGGCTGCAGATCGGGGCTTAAGTTTATTACCTGCATTTGTATGCGCAAGCTTGATGGAGAAACGGTCCCGCTTTTTCCGCACGATGCTATAAATGGCAATATCATTATGCCGGCACAACATAAAAACAGAAAAACCATTACCCTATTTTTATCTGCCATGTTCATTAAAATTGTGTAGATATTAAAATGCGGGCACCAAACACATTGTTTCCAGTGCCATTTAACGATCCTTTTGTATATAATGTGTACGAAGTACCCCCAACCAAAGTTAAATCGCCGGGCGTAATTAACGGTGTTGTACTGCCCGATTTATAAATTGTTAATCTGTTTTTACCGGCAGGTACTTTAACAAATGGCGTAGCCGATTTAAAAGCCTGGTTTTTATAATTAAACGCACTACCTATGGTAACATCTAAACTACCCGCCGTTGCTGATGCATTTACAAACCTGATAATTGCCGTGCTATCGGGGATTAAAAAATGATCCGTCAATAAAAACACCTGGTCAGTAGTTTCGCCGGCAAAGATCAGGGTATAAGTGCTATCTGCTTTTATGGTATTTGGTGCATCAACCAGCGCATTTGGGCTGCCGGCTTTTTTAAACTGAAAGTTTTGCAAACCCACCGTTACCGATAAATTACTTAATAAGCCAAATGGATATAAGTTAGAGCTATTATTTAAGCGGGTACCGTTTTGGTAAAAATTTAAGGTATCTGCGCTTGCGTTAATTACGCTAAGAAAAGTCGATTTATTAGTAACCGCCAAATCGCCATCCGTTTTTGTACAGGCTGATAAACCTATAACAACAACGGCAAAAAAGAAGAGTATGGCTTTAATATTCATATATAAATAACCAGATGTTATATAACTGCTTATTGTTGGTTTTGTTATCAGGGTTAACAAAAAAGTCCGGTTTTTAAGCCGGACTATAAGTTTCTTATCTATAATTTAAGTTTACACTTATGCGTAGCTATTCAGCATTACCGGCATTACCAACATCAGTACATCTTCATTCTCATCGCCGCCTTGTGGTAATAATAAACCGGCACGGTTAGGTGATGACATTTCTAATGACACCTCTTCGCCGCTTAAATTCTTTAACATTTCAATCAGAAAACGGGCGTTAAAACCTATCTCCATATCTTCACCTTCATACTGGCAGCCTAAACGCTCATGCGCCTCGTTTGCAAAATCAATATCTTCTGATGATATATGCAGCTCGCTGCCGGTTATTTTTAACCTAACCTGGTGCGTGGTTTTATTGGCATAAATGGCAACACGGCTTAACGAACCTAAAAATGCCAAACGGTCAATACTTAATTTATTAGGATTATTTAACGGGATAACCGCCTCGTAATCAGGGTATCGCTCGTCAATTAAGCGGCAAACCAGGTTAATATTGTTAAATTTAAAGAACGCGCTTGTGCTGTTATATTCAACAGACACATTTACATCATCAGTTGGTAAAGCAGATTTTAGCAGCGTTAAAGCCTTTTTAGGCAGTATGAATGATGTTGTAGCTTCAGCCTTTGCATCTAACCTGCGGTAACGTACCAGCTTGTGCGCATCGGTAGCTACAAAGGTTAAATATTGGCTTGATAACTGACAGTAAACACCTGTCATGGCCGGGCGTAACTCATCATTACTAACCGCGAATATGGTTTTGTTTATAGCCTCGGCTAAAACCGATGCCGGTAAATTTACTGATGAAGCATTTTCAACAACCGGTATTTTCGGGAAATCTTCGCCGTTCTCGCCGCTTAGTTTGTATTTACCATCGCCCGCGTTTATCTCGATAGCAAACGTAGCATCATCAACCGAGAAAGCAATTGGCTGCTCTGGTAATGATTTTAAGGTTTCTAACAATATGCGTGATGGTATGGCGATACGTCCGTTCTCTTTAGACTCAACAGTTAAAGAGGTGGTCATGCTGGTTTGCAGGTCAGTTGCCGAAATGGTTAAGTTTCCATCCTTTATTTCAAACAAAAAGTTTTCCAGTATGGGCAATACGGTACTGTTGCTTAATGCACCGCTTACAGACTGCAATTGCTTTAATAATGTTGATGTAGAAACTATAAATCTCATATATAAATCTAGTGTTAATTAGTCGTAAACATATAGCCCCCTCTAAATCTCCCCCGGTAGGGGAGACTTTTTAAAGCCCTACCTACCGGGGAGGGTTGGGTGGGGCTAATTAGTGTTAATTAGTGTTAATTAGTCAAAAGTATAAAATTTAATGAGCATACTT
>DHIR01000018.1:801-7016 GCA_002403905.1 Mucilaginibacter sp. UBA4741 | reverse complement strand
ATAAAATTTAATGAGCATACTTTCGCTTGCGCGTATAATGTTGAAAAATAGCAAATATTAACACTAATAACAAAGGAATAATTGTATTAATAATCTGCCAGTATAATTTCTCGTTGCGCACCCTGGCCCGGTTAAGCAGGCGCAGTCTAATTTCTTTATTTCGCAAAGCGATAAGGCCCGAATCGTCAGTCATATAATCAGCAATATTGAGCAATAAATTCTTGTTACCGTATGTTTGTCGGCTATAATGGTCATAACCCAACGGGTAGGGTGATCCATCCGCAGCTACCTGATTTTTAAACACATCGCCATCGCTTATTACAATCATTTTGGTTGGCTTGCTTTCGTTTTGTATCGCAATATTCTCGCCCAAACCTTCGGGCAACGGGCGGTTTTTAAAGTCGGACATAAACTTACCCTCCAATAAAACAGCAATAGTTTTTGGTATGCTTTGGAATGCCTTGGGGTCGGGTTGCTGCTCAATAGCCTGTAACGACAGCATGTGCGGGGCCTTTAAACTTTTATTATAAGGCGATGATGCCAGCAGCACTGTTTTATTAACATTACGAATATCCAACACATCAATAGTGCTTACAAATTCGCCGTATATGCCATCCAGGTTTTTAACTATTGGATGTTTAGCAAGCGGCATAAATATGGGGTAAAATAACCAGGGTACCATTTGTATCTGCGCTTGCCCACCTATATTGCCAGTACTGATAGGTATCTGCGCGGCGCTCAAGTCGGCTATCAGATCATAATTTATGCGGATGCCATAAACAAATAGCTGGTCGTCCAAATTTAACTGTTTGGCGAACGCCAGTTGTTCGCCGCCATGGCCACGCAGGCTATCCAGTTCGGCATTAACCTGGTCTATCGTCCAAAGTATTTTGCCGCCGCGCATCAGGTATTGATCCAGTTTGAATTTCTCCGGCTCGGTAAATGGCTTTTCGGGTTTGGCTACAACCATCAGTTTGATCTTCAACAGACTATCAAACGGAATACTTTTCAGATCAACCCTGCCCACCTCAAAACCATCCGACAGAGATTTCATGGCATCATTTAATTGCACATCGTTCAGCTCATCGTGCCCGGTTGTGAAACCTATTTGCGGCTTACCCCCACGCATTACTTTTTTTATGGCTGATGTAAAAGCATACTCCAGGTTTTGGATAGAATTATTTAAAACCTCATCGGCACTCAAACCCATTTGTGTTTGCTGGTATAGTAGCTTAACTGGTATTTCTTTGCCATTGGCTGATACTACCGCACTTGGGAAAATAGTTTTTTGTGTTACGCCGTCATCCGTCTTTACACTTAGGGCAGTAGGCTCAACGCCACGGGCCTGCAGATCATTAATAGTATGTTCTTGCTGCTCGGTGGCTACGCCTTTCAGCGGGTCTACAAACTCAAATTGCAGCTTGCGGTGACTGTAGGCTTGCAGGTCGGTCAACATATCATTAGTGGCGCGTTGCAAGCGTTTCATGCCTCCGGTTAAATCGCCCTGCAAATACACGGTGACTTTTACAGGTGCAGCCAGGCTATCCAAAACATTACGGCTTGCCTGCGATATGGTATAGCGGCCCTCTTTTGTAAAGTCAAACCGGGTAAAGGTTAAGTTGGTTAAAATAGTAAGGCTGATGATCAACAAGAATATACCTGAGGTAATATTTTTACCCAAGCTTTTTTGCTGCTGCTTTAAAAGCGCGAATAAGGTGAACCAAATAAACAGCGTAGCTAATATGATAAAGTAAGACAGGTCGCGGGTATCTAAAACACCACGACTGATAGACTGATAATGCTCTGTAATGCCTAAACTTTGTATGCCCGAACTTTGCAGGGAAAGCAATCCGCTTAGCGAATCAAATCCGTTGTAAAAAAAGAAACATAGAAAAAGGGCTATGGTAAAAGCGATGATTTGATTTTTAGTAATAGCCGATGCAAATAAACCAATAGCCGCGAAAGCCGCGCCCAATAAAAACAATCCGATGTACGAGCCTATTACCGCGCCGCTATCAATATTGCCCTGCGGGGTGCCTAATATATAAACCGAGTAGTAATAAGTAAGCGTTGGCAGCAATGCAAACAGCACCAATATTACCGCGGCAAAATATTTGCCCAGCACAATTTGCAGATGGCTTAACGGGCGGGTTAATAACAATTCGAATGTGCCTTCTTTACGTTCTTCGGCCAACGACCGCATGGTAATGGCCGGGATGAGGAACATGAACAGGTAGGGCGCGGTGCTAAACAAACTGTCCAGTCCGGCGTAGCCGTAATCTAAAATTGATGAATCTGGGAACACCCATAAAAACAGGCCCAGCACTAATAAGAACACGCCAATAGTAACATAGGCTACTAATGAACTGAGGTAAGCAATTATTTCTTTTTTGAGGATACTATACACAGCAAAGCGTTAAACGCCGAAATTACAACAATATTTGCTAATGGCATATCGCACGGATTAGGATACCTTCTTTTTTTTGAACAAAACAAAAAAGCCCCCGGTAAACCGGGAGCCTTTGCTTAAATTTTTTAATAATTAGAAGCTATAAGCTAACCGTGCGGCAATCTGGCTAATAGTAGCACTTGTGGTACCTGTACCATTACTACTATATGACCATCCTTCGTAACGCACACCAAGATCTAAACCGCCACCAAAATCGTAGCCTATGCCTGGTGAATAAGCAAAGCCTGTTTTACTACCGCTTTGTGTACCAAATGATGCACCTATTTGTGCCTCACCATAAAAAGCATCCGCGAAATGATATTTCACACCCACTTTTACCGGAACAAAACCGGTTGACCCATACTTAATACCAGCAACGGTTTTACCCATAAAAGATGAGTAGCCTACTGATAAGGTAATCGCTGTTGCTGTTGCTATAGGCATGTCATATTTTAATGAACCGCCAATAACAAAACTGTTGTAAGTAGAGGCATCACCTACCGGGATACCCGCTTCAAGACCAATACTAAATTTACCGCCATTATCTGATTTTTTTTGAGCAAAACCGCTCATAGAAACACCTGCCAGCAATACTGCTGCTAATAAAATTTTTTTCATAAAAAACTGAATTAAAAGGGTTTAAATAAAAATTGTGAATTGTTACACAAATATAAAAACATTATTTAAATCATACTATTTGTTAGTTAATTTGATAAATATGTCTTCTAATGATGTTTTACTATTTGCTTCTTTTAGATTTTGAAGCGAATTATTTGTTACAATTTTACCCTTATTGATGATGATGACGTGGTTGCAAACAGCCTCCACCTCTTGCATAATATGTGTAGATAATATAATAGTCTTTGTTTTACCCAGATCCAATATCAACTGGCGGATGCCTATAAGTTGGTTTGGGTCTAGTCCAGATGTAGGCTCATCTAATATTAACACCTGTGGGTCGTGCAAAATAGCTTGTGCCAGGCCAACCCGCTGGCGATAACCTTTGGATAATTGGCCTATCTTTTTATGCTGCTCGGGGCCCAAATCCGTCATTTCTATTATATCAGCAATACGCTTTGCAGGCTCATGTATTTGGTGAATATCGGCAATAAAGCCTAATGATTCCTTTACATACATATCTGTATAAAGCGCATTACTTTCGGGCAGGTAGCCGATATTGCGTTTAACTTCAAGCGATTGGGTGGTTACATCAAAACCGCAGACTTCTGCCTTGCCGCCGGTTTGCGGGATAAAGCAGGTCAAGATTTTCATGGTGGTTGATTTGCCTGCACCATTTGGCCCCAAAAAGCCTAATACACCCGGTTCGGCAGTAAAGCTGATGTTATCAACCGCCTTTTGTTCGCCATAAATTTTTGTTAAACCTTCAACACGGATACTCATGCTTCAAATGTAGAAATTTGGAGGGAATTTGCCCCCTCTAAATGGCGAAGCCTTCATGAACTCCTTAAAAATAAATAATATTGTGAATAATCTCCCCTCCATAGGAGTCCTTCGGACCGGAAGGGGAGACTTTTTAATATTTTTTTAAAGCCCTCCCTACCGGGGAGGGTTGGGTGGGGCTTATTTCTCTTTTACTATCACAAAAACATCCTCATTATCTTTCCGCATAAGGTATTTTTCGCGGGCAAATTTTTCGAGTTTTTTGGGATCAGAGGTTAACTCGTCAAGGTCCTTGCTTACTTTAACAGTTTGGTCTTTATAAAAATCGCGCTCCTGTTTTAACTTGCTAACTTCCTGGTGGTACTGGTATTGCGACAACAGATCGTTCTTATCAAAAAACACCATCCAAACCACAAAGGCTACTGTAACCAGGAAATATTTGTTTTTAAAAAGATCTATCAGTCGTTTCATAAACGTTAACCGTAATTTGATATAAAATTATCTATTAATTATAGCTAATGCAAATATGCTTATTAACTTGTTAACATATATCAAAGATTGGTTATTAAAGATCAAAGATTGGTTGATCAGCTAATCTTTAATAACTAATCTTTAATAACTAATTATCTCCTATTCCCACTAGGCCTGCCGCCGCTTAGGTTATCGGCTCGGCCGCCGCCACCACCGCCACTTGAGCGCTTAGGCCTGTCAGACCGGCCAAAACTACGGCCACGGTTGTTACCACCGCCACCACCTTTGCCTTTAGCAGCACCAGCCGCATGGTTAGCAACTATGCTTTGCGGACTCATTACATACGGATGCGCATCATTAATAGGAATTTCTTTGCCTATCAACTTGTGGATATCCTTTAAAAAATCCAGTTCTTCCTGGTCGCAAAAGGTCATGGCTATACCGCTTGCCCCTGCACGGCCGGTACGGCCAATGCGGTGTACGTAGGTTTCGGGGATGTTAGGTATCTCGTAGTTAATAACGTGGGTCAGCTCGTCAATATCAATACCGCGCGCGGCAATATCAGTAGCAATCAACACACGGGTAGTACGGGCCTTAAAATTGCTCAACGCACGTTGACGGGCGTTTTGCGATTTATTACCGTGGATAGCTTCGGCTGTGATGCCAATCTTAACCAGGTCCTTCACCACTTTATCAGCACCATGTTTGGTACGGGTAAATACCAGCGCGGTTTTAATTTCTTTATCCTTTAATATATGTGCCAATAATGAACGCTTATCGTTCTTCTCTACATAAAAAAGCTCCTGCGCAATAGTATCAGCGGTTGATGATACGGGTGTAACCTCTACCCTTTCAGGGTTGGTCAGTATCGAATCGGCCAAGTGCTGGATCTCTTTAGGCATAGTAGCCGAAAAGAAAAGCGTTTGCCTTTTTGCCGGTATTTTGGCAATAACCTTTTTAACATCATTAACAAAACCCATGTCCAGCATACGGTCGGCTTCATCCAGTACCAGCATCTTAACGTGGTCAAGGTGTACAAAGCGCTGGTTCATCAGATCCAGTAAACGGCCAGGTGTGGCAACCAAAATATCAATGCCACGGCGCAAAGCCTCGGTCTGCGGGTTTTGCGATACACCACCGTAGATCACCAAATGTTTTAAACCGGTATGGCGGCCATAAGCGGCAAGGCTCTCGTTTATTTGTATAGCCAGTTCGCGCGTTGGGGTAAGTATAAGCGCCTTAATGGTTTTTTGCTCTTTATGCTGTAACCTGTCCTGGTAAAGTAACTGTAAAATAGGTATAGAAAAAGCCGCTGTTTTACCGGTACCGGTTTGCGCGCAGCCTAAAAGGTCGCGGCGTTGCAATACAATGGGTATGGCTTGTTCTTGTATAGGTGTGGGTATAGTATATCCCTCAGTTTTTAAAGCCCTGAGAATTGGCTCAATCAATTTTAAATTTTCGAATGACATGTATTGTTTCTTATTATTATGTGCTAACGCGATTGCATAGCGGATCTGAAGAGTTTGTCGGTGATCAAAACCGTAAAGCTAACGGGTATTATATTTATTTCTGCAAAGATACGGTTTTTAATTGGGATGTGGGATTGGGGTAATTTGTTAATCTGAACGCGGGGACTCACCCGGTCTACGCTACGCTGGACCACCCTCTCTTTCGCAAGCGAGAAAGAGGGTTATTTAATTTTTCGACCCTCGTTTCGCCAGAGGCGAAGAGAGGGTCGCGCTCGAAGAGTCGCGGGGTGAGTCGACGGCTTACCGTTAGTCCGGATTTGCAATCCCGGACGTAATAACGCGTGGATTTGTAACCAATTGTAGAAAGCAGTACGGACTGGGATTACAAATCCCATTATAAATTAGTCCGGGATTATAAATCCGGA
>DHIR01000018.1:0-476 GCA_002403905.1 Mucilaginibacter sp. UBA4741 | reverse complement strand
GAATTCATAATTTATCTTAAAGCCTTTGGCAATCAGATCTTCTGATTTGTCAGCCTCTCTACAAGTATGGTCATTGTCAATAATATAATATCCGGCCCCCTTAATTATCGATCCGCCATTTTGCACGCGTATAATGGAAAACGTTCCGTCGGCATTATATATTTTGATATAACCAGGAGGATAATCTTGCAGAGGTTGTGCGTTAGTCGTTACTTTATACAATTCCCAGATGCCTAAAAATGGAGAATTAGCTTGATCGTTTTGAATAACTGGTTCTTTTTTGTCATTCTTCGCCGATTGAGCAAAAGCTATATCAGCAATAAAATAAAAGCATAGCATCGCTGCGATAAATTTCAGGTTGGTTTTCATTGTTTGTCCGATTTTATAGGTTTACCCAAATATATAAATCCAAAATTAATTTGGTACATTGACGGATAAAAACATTGTTGTTTCCGTTAGTCCGGGATTATAAATCC
>DHIR01000035.1:12992-13461 GCA_002403905.1 Mucilaginibacter sp. UBA4741 | reverse complement strand
GCCCTCAGCATGTCGGCCGATGCCATTAAGCTTTTTGAAGAATTAAATGATGATAAAGGCATAGCTGATGCCAAGTACAACATAGCAGGCGTATATTATAAAACCAACAACTACCACTTGGGGCTGGTTAACCTGGTTGATTGCATAAACACCTATCGTAAATATAACGACTATCATAATTTGGCCCGGTCGCATAAATCATTGGGTACAGTTTATGAATATTTTGGGGACGAAAAAAATGCCATACAAACCTACGAGGATTCTATAGACGCGGCTAAAAAAGCAGGCGATCTTAACCTCGAATCAAACGCTTATAACCCCCTTTCTGGTATCTACCTTAAACAACAACAAATAGCAAAGGCTGCCGAGTTGATAGATATGTCAATAGATATAAAAAATCAAACCGGCGATGTTCGCGGATTGGCGTTTGGTTATTATGGCCGGGGTAAAGTATATACCTGTCTCTTAT
>DHIR01000035.1:10683-12851 GCA_002403905.1 Mucilaginibacter sp. UBA4741 | reverse complement strand
GGGTAAAGTATATACTGCCCAAAAAAGGTTCGGACTGGCCGAAGAAGATTTTAAGGCATCCATAAAGATCCACCTGGAGATGGGAGAAACCCTGGGACTGGGGATGGCTTATCATAAACTGGCATCGCTATATGTAGATATGGGGAGGTTAGACCAGGCAAAAGAAATATTAATAAAAGGACTTGATTTCAGTACGAAATATCAATTATCAATGGTTAAGTTTAAATGCTACCATTTGTTTTATGAGATTTTTAAACTGGAAAATGACCCGGTTAACGCACTTAAATTTTTAGAACTATATCTTAAAGAACGCGAAAGCGTAATTAACGCTCAAACCCTTAAAGTTATTGAGAATTACGATCTCATTAACAAAATGGAAGCCGTTAAAAAAGAGGCGCAATTACAGCTTGAAAAAGCCGAGATCATTGAGAAAAAGAACCATGCCGAGCAGGCCGCTATTGTAAAGCAAGAATTCCTGTCGACCATGAGCCATGAGATACGCACACCCTTAAACGCCGTAATTACTATAGCCGCCTTATTAACGGATAATGTTGAAGAAGAGCAGGAGTTGATTAGCGCCCTGCGTTTTGCTTCAAACGGCTTACTATTACTTGTTAATGATATTCTTGATTTTACCAAGCTGGATGCCGGAAAAAGCACCCTTGAAATGCGCCCTGCTAATTTTAAACAATTACTGGATAATATCAAGAAAACATACGAAAGCCTTGCACACGAAAAGGGCCTGAAACTTAATTTGATTGTTGACAACGGTATAGCCGATTCATATCAAATGGATGAAACCAAAATAGCGCAGATATTAGGTAACCTGGTTACCAACGCTATAAAGTTTACTTATTTTGGAGAAGTTGATATAATTGTAGAAAAGTTGGGCAGTTTTGAAAGCGATGATGAGCTTCGCTTTAAAATTAGAGATACCGGAATCGGTATAGCCGAAAATTACCTGGATGAAATTTTTGAAAGCTTTTCGCAGCCAAAATCAATTACAACCCGTAAACAGGGGGGATCAGGCTTGGGGCTGGCCATTGTTAAAAAACTGGTTTCATTACATGGCAGCAATGTCGTTGTAAAAAGCAAGGAAGGCATAGGCTCCAGCTTTCATTTCGACCTGAAGCTTAAACGCGCCGAAAAACTCAATAAAGTATTTTTAAAGTTTACAGATAGCCTGCAAGGTAAAACCGTATTGCTTGCCGAGGATAACGTCATCAATGCGATGGTAATTAGCAAATTATTAGCTAATTGGAAAATAACCGTTGAGTCGGCCAAGAATGGATTGGAAGCCGTTGAAAAATCAAAACAAAAAGCATTCGATTTTATTTTGATGGATATACACAATGCCAGAGATGGACGGTTTTGAAGCCACGAAGCTTATTCTATCTAAAACAGACAACCCCAATAACAAAACACCCATATTTGCTTTAACTGCCGATATAACAGCCGAATACCAAAACGGGTATCATTCTTATTTCAACGGGTTTTTAAGGAAACCTATCGAGTTGAATAAACTATATGATGCATTAATGAATAATATAACGGTTTAAAGCGGGCGCTTTACCTTTTTTTGTTTACATTTAGAGAGAGCGGAAGCATTAAAAAAGGAGAAGTCCGCTAAAACTTCTCCTTCTAAAATTAACTGATCTCATTATTCTCATAAAGAACGAATTGGTTTAGTCCGATTGTAACAAGGCTACAAAGTTATATAATCCTATCAACTTAGTAGAATAAAATTGATTTTTCTTTAATTTTTATCATTTTTTCTTGATTTTCGGTTGTTTTTAATCAAAAAAGCACATAATTGGCCCAATTATGTGCTTTTTTTAATATTTTTTCAATAAAAACGATTATTTCATGCCCGATTTAATCTTATTTATATTATCCAGGTGCCCTTTTATGGTTGGTAATGTCTTGTCAACAAAGGCCTTCAGGTCCGCGTCTTTTATTTTTTTAGAACCATCTTCAAACATCTCAACAGTGGCTTTATGGTCGGCTACCATTTTATCCACGTAAGCCTTATCAAAATCAGCGCCCGATTTTTTAGACATATCCATCACCACTTTCTTTGAATCTGCATTCAGCGAATCGGGCAGCGTAATATTCTTTACTTGAGCTACTGCTTTTAATTCGCCTCCTGCTTTGGTATGGTCCATCAC
>DHIR01000035.1:0-10538 GCA_002403905.1 Mucilaginibacter sp. UBA4741 | reverse complement strand
GGTATGGTCCATCACCATCATATCGGCAAACTCTTTTATCTTGGCGCTGGTTGTTTTTGCTGTTGCCAGTTTACTCAACTCAATCTCGGTCATGCCGCCGTTGGCAGCGTCAACCGCAAACTTGGCATCATCTGCAACAACCGCTATGCCCGTTTTGCCGGTAGTGGTGGTGTCTTTTACTTTGTTTACACTGTCCGCCGCAGCGGTGCTGTCTTTTGGGGTGCTGTTGCAAGCCTGGAACATCAATCCGGCAGTTGCAATCATTAAAATTGAACTTAGCTTTTTCATATGTTTACTTTTTTTTCTAAGTAAACCGTCTGATAATTAATATGTTTCGATAAATTTTAATTATTGCAGGTATTTATACGCTGCCTTTAATATAAACCCGAAGAATATAGGGAAATTAGTTTTATTGGGGGAGGGTTTTTAAGAGTTCTTTAGCAGGTACAGATCTTACATTACCATCTTTATCACCAATGACAAGCTCTGCATTATTAGCAGCAGAAACTTCTACCAGTTTACGAATTGCTCTATTAACACCAATAAGAACTTTGTCGGCAAGTTCATCAAGTTCAGCTTGGCTCTCCTCTCTTGTCATTACTTTGAGTTAAATATTATTCCCAATATAGTTATTTATTAACCACATTAACCGGCACCCCATTCATAAAAGCCTCAAGATTACTCACAACGGTATTCATTAACCGCGCTCTGGCTTCTTTGGCGGCCCAGGCAATATGTGGGGTTATAATGCAATTTTTAGCAGTAAATATAGGGTTATCAGCAGGTGGTGGTTCTTTCGATAGCACATCAATACCCGCGCCTGCTATTATATTATGGTTTAATGCATTAGCAAGGTCGGCATCATTAATAATTGGACCCCGTGAGGTGTTGATTAAAAATGCGGATGGCTTCATCTTTTTCAAATTCGCTGCATTGATGAGGTCTTGCGTTTCGGGAGTTAAAGGGCAATGTATACTCACCACATCCGATTGCTGCAGCAAATCGTCCAGGCTTACCCATTTAAAGTTTTCGCGGTGCGATTGCTTGGTTTCTGTTCTGCTACTTGCGATAACATTCATATCAAAGGCGGCAGCAATATCAGCAACCTTTTGGCCTATTGTACCAAAACCGATAATGCCTAATGTTTTACCAGCCAACTCTATCAACGGGTAATCCCAAAAACAAAAATCGGCAGACCTGGCCCATTTACCGTTCATCGCCGCATCGCTATGTTTTTGTACATGCAAGTAAAGCTCCAGCAACAACGCGAAAACAAACTGGGCAACCGCGCCCGTGCCATAACCCGGTACGTTACTTACTATTATTCCTCTTTGTTTACACACATCGGTATTAATGATATTGTACCCGGTGGCTAATACACCAATGTATTTTAGATCGGGTAACTGGTTAAGCGCAGCTTCATCAAGCGGGGTTTTGTTGGTTAATACGATATTTGCACCCAAACTCCTGCCGACTATTTGGTCGGTTGGCGTTCTGTCATATATAACAACATCACCCAGGCTATTTAAAGCATCCCACGACAAATCGCCAGGATTAAGGGTGTATCCATCCAGTATTACTATTTTCATATTAATTTTTAAGCTGATGTTTTTTTGTCGGTTAATTTAATTACGGCTATAAATATAGCTATAACCAGCGCGGTTAGTATTAACCAAACATAACCCGGCGTAGCCGGATTAACAGGCAAGGTTCCAACTATGCCTGTTGACGATATCGGCGGGGGAATGATCCAGGTGTACCAATAAGCCTGGCCAAAAACAATGAGGCATAAAAAGAGCAGTATGATAAAGCTGTGTTTAATGGTAAATCTAAACAGGGCCGATTCTTTCCCCACCAAATTACCCGCCGCAGCCGCTACAGCTATGGATTGCGGCGATATCATTTTACCAACCACACCGCCCGAGCAATTGGCCGCAACGGTAACAACTGGCGCGACCCCTATTTTTGTCGCTGTTACATATTGCAGCTTGGCAAATAAGGCGGTAGAGGCGGTATCAGACCCGGTAATAAACACGCCCAGCCATCCCAGTATTGGGGCAAAGAACGGGAAGAACACGCCCGTATGGGCCAGCAACACACCTATAGTAGTGGTAATACCCGAGTCGTTTACGATGTAAGCAAAACTTAAAACCGACATGATGGTGATGATAGGAAACTTTAACTGTTTCATGGTCTCACCAAATGCGGTTATGCCTTGTCGGTAAGTTAAGCCAACTACAGGTATGGCCGCTAAAGCCGAAAAGAACACGGCCGTACCCGCTGCAGACAAGTAGTTAAATTTAAAAATATGCGCTAGCGGTACTCCTTTTGAATCGGCTATGGCGTTGTGTAATCCGGGGACCGCAAATTGCAGTTGCCCTTTGGCATTCAAAAATTCTTTTACCGGCGGTAATCCCCATGTTAAAATAATTACGGTCAACAGTAAAAATGGCGACCATGCGGTAACTATTTGGTTAATACTATAATCATCCTTTACAACCGTTAAATGCGATTTTTCATTAGCGAAGCGCCATATTGTTTTGGGTTTCCAAAATCTTAAAAATACAACCAGGCATACAATAGAGCCAATACCCGCAATGATATCAGGCAATGCCGGACCCAGGAAATTAGAAGTTAAAAACTGTAGCACGGCAAACGATCCACCCGAAACCAAAATAGCTGGCAATACTTCCATCGATTTTTTAAAGCCCGACATTAATACTACCAAATAAAGTGGTGTAAGTAAGGATAGGATGGGTAGCGTCCGGCCTATCATTTGCGAGATCTGCATTTCATGCAGGCCCGAAACCTGCGATGCTACAGCGATAGGGATCCCCACCGAGCCAAATGCAACCGGCACCGTATTGGCAACCAGGCATAACCCAGTGGCGTACATGGCATCAAACTCTAAGCCTACCAACATAGCCGCTGTTATAGCTACCGGTGCCCCAAAGCCTGCCGTCCCCTCTAAAAATGCGCCGAAGGAAAATGCTATTAACATGGCTTGTAAGCGTCGGTCGGTAGTAATGGCGGCCATTGAATGTTTGATGATCTCGAACTGTCCGCTTTTAACGGTTAAGTTAAACAAGAAAACAGAACTTATTACGATCCAGCAAATAGGGAAGAACCCATAAACCGCGCCATTGGCGACAGATAGAAATGCCAGTTTTACCGGCATCCTATAAACTAATAAAGCTATAACAATAGACACCGCACAGGCCATCAGGCTGGCTTTATAGCCTTTTGTTTTTTTGATGATCAGCGCCCAAAAAATAATAAATACCGGTATCATTCCTACTAATGCAGAAAGAGTTAGATTGTGAAGCGGATCAAGGGGTTGTATCCAGGGCATAATAATTGGTGAGCTAAATCTAATAAATATTTTAGATAAAATCTGCTATCCTGCGATCAACTTTACCCGGTACAATTTAAACTTGCGAAGTTTTTGAAACTTCGCAAGTTTAATAAACGTCTATAAAAGGTAGTTGCATTAACTGGCCCAGGTATGTCCAAGCATTACCTGGGCCAGTTAATCGTTATACAAAAAAGCGATGGCTGGGGGCCATCGCTTAGTCGCTCTTATAAGATCCTTCACTTCGTTCAGGACGACAGGAGTTATTACTTAGTCAATCCTTCTAAAAACTTTACGCTTACCGGCATTTGCGCGTCAATAAACTCGGGCGCGCTTTCATCCTCAATATAAAAATATTTGATCTTTGTTTTTTGCGCGGCGCGTAGTATAGCTTCCATATCCATTTGGCCCTCGCCAACCGATACAAATGTCGCGTCTTTACCACGCTCCAAACCTTTTTTTACATTCTTAACATGCATTAACCTAAAACGGTTAGGGTATTTATTTAACCAGTAGATCGGGTCCTGTCCGGGCCAGTAAACCCACATCACATCCATCTCGAACGATACATATTTAGGATCGGTGTTTTGCACCATGTAGTCAAATAACATACCGTCACCCAGCTCGCCTGCCGGTTTAAACTCGGGGCCGTGGTTATGGTAGCAAAAGGTTAAGCCGTTTTCGGCTAATGTTTTGCCAAATTTATTAAAGTCGATAGCGGCTTGTTTAACCACATCGGCATGCAGGTCCTGGAAATTACCCGGATGTGGTATTGAGCCTATGCGTACAAACTCGGCACCTAAAGCTTTGGCCTGCGCAATAACTTTATCCATGTGTTTATCCAGATCGCCATAACCAACGCCTATGCTGGTGCAGCGCATGCCGCGCGCGTCAAGTAAGGCGCGCAACTGCTCGGGCGTTTGGCCAAACAAGCCGGAAAACTCAATATTGGTTATACCTACCGATTTAATTTTATCCAGCGTACCCGGCACATCTTTAGCCAGATCATTACGGTACGAATAAGATACCACACCCGGCGCTTCTTTTAATAATTTCTTTTGACCGTAGGCGGTGCCAGACAGTAAGCCGCCAATAACAAGGCAATAAAATATATTCTTCATTGGGTTAGTTGGTTTTTATTGATGGGTCCACTTTTGGCGGAGTAGTTAACTCATTTATGGTAAATGATTTTTGTCTTGTTGCCAGTTTTGCACGATTGGCTTTTACATCGGCGGCAGTAACCTTATCGCCTTTATTTTGCCATGAGCGGCGTACAAAATTCATTACTTGCGCCAGGTCATCGTCAGTAAAATCTTTATTGTCGGCAAAGCCCGGCATTTCGCCACTTATCTCCGGCGCTTTGTATAGGTGCCCTGCAATCTTAATCGGTCCGCTCAGGCCCTTTAATAATATAGATATCATGGTAACTTTATTACCGTTCACTATCTCTGATTTATTTAGCGGCGGGGCTAATGCGGCTACGCCATTACCGTCTTCGCCATGGCAGGTTTTACAAACGGTGCCATAAATAGCCACGCCCCTTGGGTAGTATTTAGCCATTAGTTTAGGGTCGCTGTTTAGCTTGGCATCTTCAATAGCGGCAACTACACGTTGCAGGCGTTTATTAACGGCGCGGCTGGTATCGGGCACAACCATTGCCAATTGTTTTTGGAATGCCTCTTCCCTGCCCTGCAGGTTAGACACAATGGCATCGCCTACATAATTATTTGTTGGATATTTCTTAGCCAGGCTAAACAAGATATTGTCAGCAGCTTTCCTGTCAAACGGCTGGATAGAATTAGCCACAAAGCCAACATAAGGCGCGGCTGTAGTATCATTATTAGTAACCATTTGGTGTAAAGCAGTGGTAAATTGTGCATAATTATTTCTGTCGATAACTGTTGGCGATGCCGTTAATGCCTGCATACGGATATTCCATTGCGGCGATTGCAATAAAGCTAAAACTTCATCGGCCTGCAACACACCAAAACCCTCAAGGGTCCATAGAGCGTGCGTAACCAACAGCGGGTTAGTTGATTTTACTGCCTGGCGCAAAGCCGGTATGGCCTGTTGCGGTTTACTATCCACCAGTATTTGTTGGGCTTTATCGCGTACATAGCCGTTAGCGTTTCCTAACAAAGCAACCAATTTTATCGGATCATCAGGGAAAGTAACACTTACCAGTTTTTTTCCTGCCGGATAAACTTTATATAACCTGCCGCATGATAGTGGCTTGGTTAAGTTGCGTTTACCTATCTCGCCTGCTAAATAAGGCGTTAAATAGGTTTTATGCTGAATAATGCCACGATACATATCTACAATATACAATGCCCCATCCGGTCCATCATACAAGCTCACCGGGCGGAAACGTTCATCCACGCTGGCCAAAAACTCACGGCCATGATACGCCTCGCGACCCTTAACTACGTTACCTTTTTCTGTCAGGATATCGCGTTTTATTAAATTGGCCGATGGTTCAGCTACAAACGCGTTAAATTGGTAAGCTGGCCCAAACAAACCACCGCGATAGATCATAGGCCCGCATGCGGCGGTAAAGTTTACCAGGCGCAGGCTATCATCTAAGACGCCTTTCATGTATCCCCTGTTTACACCTGGGGTGGGCCTGATAGGGAATGTACGGTTATCTGCAACCGTGCGCTCATTAAAACCGGCCATGCCTTTTTGATTTTTATTGGTAAGGCCCAGGCTTGGCGGGAAATAATCGCCTTGCAGGTTCACCGAGTTATCGTTAGCGTACATGCGTCCCTGATCATCCTGGCTTATACCCCACTGGCCCTTTTCGTGTGCGGTCTGGGTCAGCCATTTATCGCCCATTTTACGGTAGCGCTTGGCAGAGTTGGCGTTGTATATCCAATTATCTAACCCACGATATAAACCGTTTGGTTGATGCTCAACATTACCGCCATCGGTGTATTTGGCATCTATTAAAGTTCTTTTTACAGGTTTATCATTAACCAAATCGTAATAATAAAGGCGGGGTGGCTCAGCAACTAATATGCCGTTCTCAACCAAACAAAAAGCGCGCGGCATAACCAACGAATCAATAACAACCTTACGCTCGTCCATTATGCCATCGTTATTTTTATCGGTCAGTACCACTACCTTACCTAAGGGTTCGTTCTCGCCATGGCCTGTTGTATCAGGCATGTAGTCTTCCATTTCTAATACCCAGATCCGGCCTTTTTTGTCGAATGTCATAGCAACCGGTGTAGTAATCAACGGTTCAGACGCGATCATGGTAATAGCCATGCCCGGCTCCAGTTTCATTTTACTAATAGACTGGTTAGCCGGCACAACCGGCGATGTATTAATATCAGCCTTTGGCGGATTGTTGGTAAGGGTCGATATTAACAACTTATGCGTAGTGCATTGGTACAATGCACCTACTGCCAATAGCAGCAGTAATATATAACTATACTTTTTCATGCGTATTTAGGGTAATTGTTACTTGATTATACAAGCATCGGTTTGTCAAACAAAGACAAAATTTTTCTAAAAATCTGTTTATTTATTGGTTATAAACTATAATACGGTCAGGAAATCTCTTTCGTAATAATTATTTTACTTTGGCTGAGCGTGTTTGGTAAACGCCAAGGTCGTTTTATTTAACGACATTTGGGCAACAAACCAATTAATGCAGTCATCGCAATCCATATTAAAGCTATTAAGTAATAGAGTTGTACGCTCGTATACTGGGGGTAAGCTTATTGAAGAATGGCAAGATCTGGACAATCCTAAGGATAACAACAAACCCGAAGAGTGGCTCGCCTCAATTGTAGAGGCGAGAAACAAAAACCATATCCCCAACGAGGGTTTAAGTAAGGTTTTATTGCCCGATGGCACAACAGCTAAACTCATAGACTTGATAAATGCCGACCCGGAAGAGTTTTTAGGCGAAGATCATGTAGCTAAATACGGGAAACATACAGCAGTACTTACTAAAGTATTGGACGCGGCGGTGCGGTTATCCATACAGGTACATCCAACCAAAGCCTATGCGCGCAAGCATTTTAAATCAGACTACGGCAAAACCGAAGCCTGTTATATTATGGGTGGCCGCGAGGTAAATGGTGAATCACCTTATATTTTAGCAGGCTTTAAACCCGGCATAACCCGCGAGCTTTGGAAGCAATATTTTGATGAACAGGATATTGATGCCATGATAAACGCCCTGCATAAATTTTATGTAAAGCCGGGGGATGTGTTTTTAATTGAGGGTGGCTTACCCCATGCCATAGGCAGCGGTTGTTTTTTAATTGAAATACAGGAACCGACCGACTTTACCATGCGGGTAGAACGCAAAACTTTTGACGGCGGCACCTTGCCTGATACTCTTTGCCACCAAGGGGTCGGTTTTGATAACATGTTGGATTGTTTTACTTATGAGGGCCTTAGCGAAGAAGAAACCATTAAAAAGTATGGCAAACAACCTAAAGCGAATGTAGACGAGGGCGACAATGAAATAAACACCCTGATTGGCGAAACCGATACCGGCTGTTTTAAAATGATCAAGTTTAATATCCCGGATACTTATGTGCTGGATGATGAATCATTTAAAACACTTATTATTTTGGCAGGCGAGGGCTGGTTTGTGCATGATGGCGACATGATTGAAATTAAACAGGGTGATACCTGTTTTCTTCCGGCTGATCTGGGTGAGGTGCATATAGAGAATAGTGGCGCTGATCCGTTAGAGATAATTGCTTGCTATCCGCCTAAATAATAACTAATATTATACAACCAATTATACAATGAAAAGATTGATCCTATTTGCCTGGGCCGTAATATGCGCCGGCCATTTATCGGCACAAATAAAAACCCCTGCTGACTATGTTGACCCATTTATTGGGGCCAGTACCAGCGCGGCAGCGGCACATGTGTTGCATGGACTGGGCAAAACATTCCCGGGAGCTGCCACGCCATTTGGCCTGGTACAAGTAAGCCCAAATACCATAACCGGGGGTGATAACGGCCCCGGCTACAGCTATGAAATGGAATATATAGAGGGTTTTGCCTTCACGCAAATGAGTGGAATTGGCTGGTACGGCGATCTGGGTAATTTGCTGGTGACACCTACAACCGGGCCATTACATGTGGTGGCAGGCAGGCATAAACAATTGCCGGGCTATCGTTCGCATTACAGTAAGGATGATGAAGTTGCCAAGGCAGGTTATTACGCGGCTACATTGACTGACTACAATATCCGAGCAGAAGTTACTGCCGCGCCGCATAGCGGGATATTGAAGTTTACCTTCCCTCAAAACAAGCAATCGCGCATACAGATAGACCTGGCCCGCAGAGTTGGAGGTACATCAACCGAGCAATATATTAAAGTGGTTGATGACCATACTATCGAGGGTTGGATGAAATGCCCGCCCGAAGGTGGTGGTTGGGGAAATGGTGCCGGTAAAGCTAACTATACCGTTTATTTCTACGCCCAGTTTAGCAAACCGCTAAAAAATTATGGTGTTTGGAGTGCCGATATACCTAATGGTATTTCCAGGAAAAGCGAAAGCGTTACCAGTTTAAAATATGATTCATTAATAGCCAAAGCAGCTATCATCCCCAACATTAAAGAGCAACAAGGTAAGCACCTCGGTTTTTATACTGAGTTTGAAACCGGGGATAAAGAAGTTGTGCTGATGAAAAGCGGCATTTCGTTCTCGAGCATCGCGGGGGCTAAGCTTAATTTAACCACCGAAATACCTGCCTGGGATTTTAATAAAACACGCGCGCAAACAAAAGCACTATGGAACAAAAGCCTATCGGCCATGAGCGTGACTGGTGGCACCGAGGACCAGAAAACAGTATTTTATACGGCCCTATATCATACCCTTATAGACCCCCGCGCGACAAGCGATGTGGACGGCACTTATATGGGTGCCGATATGAAACCGCATCATACCAACAAATTTATAAAACGCTCGGTGTTTAGTGGTTGGGATGTTTTCAGGAGCCAGTTCCCATTGCAATCTATTATCAATCCGGCTATTGTTAGTGATATGATAAACTCGCTGGTTGAAATGGCCGATCAAAGCGGTGAAGGTTATTTGGAGCGATGGGAGTTGCTAAACGCTTACTCGGGTTGTATGGTGGGTAATCCCGCGCTCCCGGTAATTGCCGATGCTTACAGCAAGGGCATACGCAATTTCGACTTGCAAAAAGCTTATAAATACGCACATAATACCGTGGAGAAATTTGGTAATAAACCTACGCCGCACGCCATGGATATTTCAAGCACGTTAGAATATGGGTTTGACGAATGGTGCATGTCCAAACTGGCGACTTGGCTTGGGCATCCTGAGGATGTAAAACTATATGCTGATCGCTCACAAACCTACAAACAGATCTTTGATCCCGAAAAAGGCTGGTTCAGGCCCAAAAATGCGGATGGCACCTGGAAACCGTGGCCAAAGAAAGGCCGTTTGCAACAGGATTACGGCACGGTTGAAAGTAATCCGTATCAGCAGGGCTGGTTCGTTCCGCATGATATTGATGGTATGGCAACACTTATGGGTGGCCGCGAAAAAACCATCGCCGACCTGAACTCATTCTTTGAAAACACACCCACCAATTTTGAGTGGAACGATTACTATAATCAGGCTAATGAGCCGGTGCATTTAGTGCCATTTATGTTTAACCGTTTAGGTGTGCCATGGCTCACCCAAAAATGGGTACGCAAAGTCACCGAAAATGCTTATAAAACCGGGGTTGAGGGTTTAGTAGGCAATGAAGATGTGGGGCAAATGTCGGCATGGTTTGTATTGGCAGCAAGTGGGTTGCACCAGGCCACGCCCGGCGATCCACAGTACGAGATATTTAGTCCGCTGTTTAACAAAGTGGCTTTACGTGCCGGCGCAACGGGTAAGATATTTACCATTATTGCTAAAGGTAATTCGCCGGCTAACTGTTATATACAGTCGGCTAAGCTAAATGGCAAGGTTTATAATAAATGCTACATCAGCCACAAGCAAATATTGGCGGGTGGTACGCTGGAGTTTGTGATGGGGGCTGAGCCTAATAAAAAGTGGGGGATATAAAAAGCAAACCCTCTTTCCGCCGAAGGCGAAGAGAGGGTGGTCGAGCGAAGCAAAGACCGGGTGAGTAAACTATGCAAGCGATATTAACGCCAATGCACAGCTGCTGGTTAACTCAACCGAACATC
>DHIR01000004.1 GCA_002403905.1 Mucilaginibacter sp. UBA4741 | reverse complement strand
ACTTTGTTTTGTCGTAACACCACAAACCCTTAAAAGGCTGGCTGGCAGTTACTGACCAATTAAACCAATTATAAAAAACCAGTTTTAAACCGGCAAAAATTTAAGCACTAATACCTGCTTATTGATGCAGTTAATACAGAATTTGTAATAACATACTTGTATTAAATAAATCGTTTGCGCGGCAGAGAACAGTAACTAACTAAATTATTATGACAGAAAGCTCCCCTACTTAAATGAAGTCAAATTTATTGGCACGATTGTTTATAACTCAATAGGTGCCCAAACCAACAATAAACCAATAACAACTATAACTAAACATAAATTACATGAGAAAAAATTATCTAAAACAGTATTTGCTGTTATGTGCATTTTTAATGATATCAGCGGTATCATTTGCACAATCGGCGATCATTTCGGGTAACGTTGTTGACGAAACTAACCAACCCTTGCCTGGTGCAAGCGTTACCATAAAGGGTACACAAAACAGTACGGCTACCGATGTGAATGGCCATTTTAGGATCACAGGTGTAGCCAATGGAACTATTACTATACAGGTAAACTTTATAGGATACCAACTTAACGAGAGAACTATCACCATAAGCAATGGCGCAGCCACTGTTGATTTTGCCATGGCACCCTCCGCCAAAAGCTTAAACGAAGTTGTGGTAATAGGTTACGGTTCTGCTAAAAAGAAGGACCTTACCGGATCTATAGCCACAGTTACTTCTAAAGATTTTAACCAGGGTGCAGTTACTACGCCTGAGCAATTAATACAAGGTAAAGTGGCAGGCGTATCTATCATTTCAAACAGTGGAGCGCCGGGTTCGGGTAGTACTATCCGGATACGCGGTGGTGCATCGGTAAACGGAAGCAATGATCCATTGATCGTTATTGACGGTGTGCCGTTAGACAACCCCCGCAACAGTGACGGGACTTCAAAAATTGCCGGTGTGGCAGACCCATTAAGTTTGATCAATCCAAATGATATCGAATCATTCAATATTCTAAAAGACGCGTCAGCGGCTGCCATTTATGGTAACCGGGCATCAAATGGTGTTATACTGATCACAACCAAAAAAGGTAAGGCTGGTAAACCGGCTATTAATTTCACTACCCAATTTTCAATGGGTACTTTACCTAAAGAAGCACCTGTTTTATCAGCAGATCAGTTCCGTGCTTACGTTAAAGCAAATGATACTACATCAAGCAAAAAATACATCAGCCTGTTAGGTAATGCAAATACCGACTGGCAAAAAGTTATTTATCAAAATTCATACAGCACAGATAATAATTTAAGTGTATCTGGTACTACTGCCAATGATAAATTGCCGTACCGTGTTTCTGCGGGATATACTAATCAAAATGGTATTTTAAAAACCGGTAAGTTAGAACGATATACCTCTGCAGTAAATTTAAGCCCGAGCTTATTTAAAGATCATCTAAAGATCAACTTTAATTTTAAAGGCGCGCAGGTAAAACAACGTTTTGCTAACGAAAGTGCCATTGGTAACGCTGTTAGTTTTAACCCAACTTTACCTGTTTACTCTGGTAACAGCAACTATGGCGGTTATACTCAATTATTAGATGCAACTAATACGCCAAGTGGTTTAAAATCATTATCGCCGCTAAACCCACTGGGCCTTTTAGAGCAAACTAACGATGTTAGTACAGTTTATCGGGCCATCACAAGTTTAGCCTTAGATTACAAGTTTCATTTCTTCCCTGATTTGCATGCTAACGTAAATATATCGTACGATGCATCAAAGGGTTCTGGTTCAAAAACTTTTTCGGCTGATGCCGCTTCAAATTTTGATGCCCTACAGGATGGTAAATATCATAGTGGCCTTTACACTCCGTATAATCAAACGTCTGGCAATAAACTATTTGAAGGTTTCTTCAGTTATGGCAAGGATTTTAGAGCTATTAAAAGCCGTGTTGATGCTGTGGCCGGTTATTCTTTCCAGGACATAAAAACCACTAACTATGCTTTCAGAAGCTATTTTGCAGACGGTGTTGCAACCAACGGTTCGGCATTTAATTATCCAAGCAGTATCCAGGAAAGCCAATTAACCTCTATATACGGCAGGTTAAATTACGTGTACGATAGTAAGTATTTATTAACAGGTACATTAAGAAGCGATGTTTCAACCCGTTTTGCCCCTGGTATCCGCACAGGTAACTTCCCATCAGTAGCTGCTGCATGGAGAATTAACCAGGAAGATTTTCTTAAAGACAATAAAACCATCTCCAATTTAAAATTGCGTTTAGAGTATGGCGTAACCGGTAACCAGGACGGTATTGGCAATTACGATTATTTAGCACCATACACATTAAGTAATAGTACTGCTCAATATCAATTTGGCAATTCTTTCTACCAGTCATATCGCCCGGGGGCATATTACTATGGACGTACCTGGGAACAAACGTCAACCATGAATGCCGCGTTTGATTATGGTTTCCTGAATGACCGTATTACAGGTAGCTTTGACTATTATTTCCGTAAAACCAAAAACCTTTTGGCTACCATTGGGCAACCGGCAGGAAGTAATTTTGGCAACCAAATTACGGGTAATGTTGGTAATATGACAGACGAAGGTTTGGAGTTTAGCATAAACGCCAGAATTATTGAAACAAAAGATATTACATGGAGCGCTAACTTAAATGTCACTTACGATAAAAACAAGATCACTAACCTAACCCTGGTTACCACTCCTGATTTTCCGGGTTTAAATGTTGGCGGAATATCTGGTGGTACAGGTCAAAAAATACAGATAGACCAGGTAGGTTATCCTAAAAACTCATTTTATGTATATCAACAAGTATATGCTGCTAACGGTCAACCTTTAGATGCCATATTTGCTGACCGCAATGGCGATGGCATTATTAACAACAAAGACCTTTATATCAACCACAGCCCTGACCCTAAAGAATACTTCGGATTTAGCTCTGACTTTAGGTACAAAAAGTGGAATATAGGTTTTGTTACGCGTGCCAGCCTGGGTAACTATGTTTATAATAACGTTGCTTCAAGCACAGGTGTACAACGTAATATTATAAATCCGTTGGGTATTATCAACAACGGATCGTCTGATGTATTAACAAGCGGTTTAACCGGTAACGGCAGTAATGATCTTTTATCAGACTATTACATCCAAAACGCTTCATTCTTCAGGATGGATAACGCGCATATAGGTTATAATTTTGGCAAAATCCTAAAAAACAAAGCAAGCTTATCAGTTAGCGGGAATGTTCAAAATGTATTTATAATAACTAAATACAGCGGTGTCGACCCTGAAGTTAGCAGTGGTATCGATAACAATTTATACCCGCGCCCACGCACTTTCGTGTTAGGCTTAAATCTTAGTTTATAATTTCTTACGCGATAAAAAAGACATAAAATGAAAAGAAATTCAATAAAAATATTAATCGTGACAGTCTTAGTCGGAATCGGCTCTATGTCATGCAATAAAAACAAAATTATTGCCCCTAATGACCAGGTAACAGCGGCACAAGTTTACGGTACGCCGCTAGGTTACAAACAATCGTTGGCAAAAGTTTATGCAGCATTCGCGCTTACCGGTAGCACTGGCCCATCCGGGTCTGGCGATGTACAGGGAATAGATGAGGGTACGTCTGATTTTTTTCGCCTGTTTTGGTGCGCGCAACAATTGCCGACAGACGAAACCGTATTGGCCTGGGGCGACCCCGGGATTCCGGATTTTCATAATATGACCTGGTCTTCATCAAACCCAATTTTAACCGGGTTGTATTACAGGTCATTATATCAAATTACTTTGTGTAATGCTTTTATCAATCAGTCATCTGATGCTAATTTGAGTGCTAATGGCCTAACCGGTGCAGATGCAACTGAGGTACACCACTACGTTGCCGAAGCTCGTTTTTTACGCGCTTATCAATATTGGGTATTGATGGACTTGTTTGGTAACCCGCCATTTATCTCTGGTGACGTTGCAGTAGGATCAACCATCCCTAAGCAAATTAGTCGTGCCGCTTTGTTTAGCTATATCGAAAGCGAGCTAAAAGCTATCGATCCGCTATTGGTTACAGCAGGTAAAAACGAATATGGTCGCGCCGATCAGGCAGCTGCCTGGGCATTACTGGCCCGTATTTATCTAAATGCACAAGTTTATACCGGCACAGCCAAATACACTGACGCTATCACTTATTCACAAAAAGTAATTGGTGCCGGTTATACTTTAATACCAAAGTACATTAACCTGATGCTTGCCGATAACAACGTAAACAATACCGAAGCCATATTCACTATTAATTATGATGGTGCAAAAACGCAAGGCTACGGTGGTACTACATTTTTAAAGAATGCACAATTAGGCGGCAGCATGCCATCGTCATTGTATGGCACCAGCCAAAAATGGGGTGGTATAAGGGTTACAAAAAACCTGGTTAATCTATTCCCGACTGCAGTAGATACCTCATTGGTTAACTTCCCTACCAACAAAAACCCTGATACCCGTGCCGAGTTCTGGACCCGCGGTCAAAATTTAGAGATCAATGATGTTACTTCATTTACCGATGGTTATGCAGTTAACAAATTCCGTAACGTTACTTCAAGTGGTACAAACGGATCGGATCTTACTTTCTCAGACATTGATATGCCGTTGTTCCGCTTATCAGAAATGTACCTGATCTATGCCGAGGCTGTATTACGTGGCGGCACAGGGGGCGATGCGGGTACCGCATTAACCTATGTAAATAAAATACGCACACGTGCTTATGGCAGTGCTGTGGGTAATATTACATCGGGCGCATTAACTACCGATTTTATTTTGGACGAGAGGGCCCGCGAACTTTATTGGGAAGGTTTTAGACGTACTGACCTTGTACGTTACGACAAATTTACTACTGCCAGCTACGTATGGCCATTTAAAGGTGGTGCAAAAGCAGGTACAAGTGTAGGTGCATACCGTAATCTTTATCCTATCCCGGATCAAGACAGGGCTGTTAATCCAAACTTGAAGCAAAATACAGGATATTAATTTCTAACCTCAAAATGATAATGAAAAGATCTTTAACGAAATTTATGGCCCTGGGCAGCTTAGCGCTGTTGCTATTGGCCTCCTGCAAAAAAACCGACGCTGTAATAACAACAAATGGCGGTACAGCAGGTACATTAACCACATCGGCAACGACATTGCCTTTAAACAAGTCAAAACTTACAGACACAAGCGCTGTAATTATTTTTAAAATGACCAATGCCGACTACGGTTATACAGCAGCCACAACTAACACCTTGCAGTTAGACCTGCCCGGTGATAATTGGGCCAAACCAATATCTGTTACTTTGGCTACAAAATCTACTACACAGCGTTACTCAACCACAGATTTTAATGCATTGATGTTAAAATTAGGTTTCCCGGCGGGAGTTGCAACACAAGTGTCTGCCCGTATAGCCTATTCAGTTGGTAGCAGTGTAAAAACAGTTTATTCAAACACGGTTAGCCTAACTGTTACATCGTTTAACTTAACATCATTTATTTATGTACCAGGTGCATACCAGGGCTGGGATCCGACAACGGCCGATAGTTTAATATCTGTTACCGGCAATGGTGTTTACACAGGTATCATCAACTACACTGCGGGTAACCTTGAGTTTAAATTAACGCCTATTAAATCATGGGCAAACTCTTACGGCGCAACCGGATCGACCGTTATTTATAATGGCGGTAGCAATATAGTTGCACCAGCTGTTGGCCTAACCCAGGTAACTGTAAACTTAAATACCAATACCAATACCATAACATTTGCTGCAGTACCTTATTACTACAGTATTATTGGCGATGCTACTCCAAATGGTTGGGGTAGTGATACTGATATGAAATATGATAATGGTAAACTGGTTTGGACGGTTACAACCCCGCTTACAGCAGCAGCCGGCCAGGCGTTTAAAATAAGAAGAAACCATGACTGGGGCACCAGCTACGGTACAATTGCTATACCAGACGGCGTTGATCTGACAACAGCCAATGGTGGTAATATCCCGGTTACCGTTGCGGGTACTTATAAAATAACCTTTAGTGTAAATGCCGCGGATGCAACCAAGGCTACTTATACTATGGTTAAACAATAAAAGTGCTTTTTAACTGATCTTATATAAATAATTACTAACCCGCTGCTTGCGGCAGGTTAGTAATTTACCAATTTTTTCACCTTTTAGGGTGAGGTTGCAATTGGTTTGTCCTTGCGATAACGGATGAATTTTATTTGTCCATAATCTATAAACAATGAGAATTAAATATCGCTGCCTGGTTATGCTGTTAATGATCGGCAATTTTTTGGCATCGGCGCAAAATCCTGTCAAGAGTGTCGGCAATGTTAAAAGTGTGTCCATAAACAATCAGCAGCTTAATATAACTACAGATAATGCTTATGCCCAGGTTACTGTTTATAGCGCAAACATCATCCGTGTGCGCATGGATAAACAACAATTAGCTGCCGATTTTTCGTACGCTGTAATTGGCACACCACAAAAAACCAAAGCAACTATTACGCAGGATGCACAACAAGTTAGTATCGTTACTGATTCGCTAAAAGCTATCATCACTAAAACCCCGTTCGCGGTAAAGTTTTATACGCTTGATGGTAAAGTAATTAACGAGGATGAAACCGGTTTGAATACGTCATGGGTAAATGAGTCGGTTACCACCTACAAAAAAATGCAGGATGGCGAGCGTTTCATTGGCCTTGGCGAAAAAACAGGCGACCTTGATCGTCACGGTAACGGTTACACCAACTGGAATTCTGATGTATATGGCTACAGTGCCGGGCAGGACCCATTGTACTCAACCATTCCGTTTTACATCGGCATTCACCATGGTTTAAACTATGGTATCTTTATGGATAACACCTACCAAAGCGATTTCAACTTTGGGTCGAGCAACAATCGGTTCTCATCGTTCGGCGCACGTGGCGGAGAAATGAATTATTATTTTATTTATCATAAGCTGGTTGCCGATATTATCGGTTCATACACCAGCCTTACCGGCCGCATGAAAATGCCGCCAATGTGGAGCTTGGGCTACCAGCAAAACCGCTACAGCTACTATCCCGAAACAGAAGTGTTCCGCATAGCGCAAACCATGCGCGAAAAGAAAATACCTGCTGATGGTATTACGCTTGACATCCACTATATGGATAAATACAAAGTGTTTACCTGGGATAAAAACCGTTTCCCTGATCCTAAGAAAATGACAGATAAGTTAAAGGATATGGGCTTTAAGCTAACGCTGATAGTTGATCCCGGCGTTAAACAAGAACCCGGCTATGGTGTTTTTGATCGCGGATTTAAAGATGACGTATTCATAAAATACCCGGACAACACCAATTATACCGGCGAAGTATGGCCTGGCTGGTGTAACTTCCCCGATTTTACTAATCCTAAAGCACGTACGTGGTGGGGCTCAGAAATTAAAAAGTATGCAGATGAAGGTGTCAGCGGCTTATGGAACGATATGAATGAGATATCAACCTGGGGCCAAAAAATGCCTGATAATGTTTTGTTTGATTACGAAGGCCGTAAAGCCTCGCATCTACAGGCTCGTAACATATACGGTTTAGAGATGATCCGCGCCAGCTATGATGGTGCCCGTGCATCATTTGGTAAAAGGCCATTTATTTTAACCAGGTCTGGTTATTCAGGCCTGCAACGCTACGCTGCTATCTGGACAGGAGATAACCGTGCAGAAGACAGCCACATGCTGGCCGGCGTACGGCTATTAAACAGTTTAGGTTTAAGTGGCGTACCTTTTACCGGTATGGATATCGGCGGTTTCACCGGCAACGGTACACCGTCATTGTATGCACGTTGGATCCAGATAGGCGCTTTTAATCCTTATTTCCGCAGCCATACAGGTATCAATACCAAATCGGCCGAGCCATGGGCTTTTGGCGAAGAAGTATTGGAAATATCAAGGAACTATATAAACCTGCGTTATAAATTGATGCCGTACCTGTACAGCACGTTTTACGAAGCTACCCAAAACGGGCACCCGGTTATGCGATCATTAGCTATTGATTATACGCATGATAGTAATATCTATAATACCGAGTTCCAAAACCAATATATGTTTGGCAGTGCATTTTTAGTGGCCCCGTTTGAGGGCTATGCTACAACCACGTTTGGCAAAGTGTATTTCCCGGCAGGTAAATGGTATGATCTTTATAATGGCGAAGTACAAAATGGCGGTCAGCAAAAAATCTTGCAGTTAAGCATGCACAAGTTGCCGGTTTACGTCAAAGAAAGCAGCATTATCCCAATGCAATCACTAGTACAAACAACCGCGCAAAAACCTACAGATACTTTAACCCTAAACATTTACCAGGGCAACATAAACAACAGCTTTACGTATTATGAAGATGATGGCGAAAGCTATGCTTATGAGGGTGGCGCATTTTACAAGCGCGTTATTAATTATGATGCTGCCAAAAAAACCATCACTTTTGGTAAAGCCGACGGCGCATTAAAATCTAAATTCAATAATATTAAAGTAGTGTTTCACGGCTTCGGTAACGGTGCTATAAAAATTGGCGGCAAGCAAATTGCGGTGCAGGATGATTTTGTATCATACATTAACCCGCTTAGCAAATTTGATCCGCAAGGCGTTGCCAACCCGGTTGAAGGCGAAAAAGTTAGTAGCATAGTTATAAAAAACACAAGCGATTTATTTTCAATAAGCTATTAAAAGCAGTATATGAATTTAAGGTTAGTTCTTACAATTAGTTTGGTTTATATCACCGGAAGCGCAATGGCTCAATTACCTGCTTTAGAGCGGGTAGAGCCAGCGTCATGGTGGGTTGGTATGAAAAATCCTAAAGTTCAGTTAATAGTTCACGGAGATAATATTGCATCCCGCTCGGTTGATATTACTTATCCCGGCGTTAAACTTACCGCAGTACATAAGGTAGAGAATAGTAATTATTTGTTCATTGATCTTACTATTGCCGCTTCGGCAAAACGGGGACAGTTTAAGATAACTTTTAAAAAGGCAGGGTCACAAAGCATCAGTTATAATTATGTGCTTAATCAGCGTAATCATGATGCCGGCAGAGCGCAGGGTGTGACCAATAAAGACCTGATCTACCTGATCATGCCTGATCGTTTTAGCAACGGCGATCCGACTAACGATACCAAACCGAGCATGCTGGAAACAACCGTGAATCGGGATACGCTTTACGCGCGTCATGGCGGCGATCTGCAAGGTATAATCAACCATTTAGGCTATTTAAAAGACCTTGGCGTTACCGCGATATGGTTGACCCCCGAAGTGGAAAACGACGAGCCTGTGGCCTCTTACCATGGCTACGCGGTTACAGATCATTACAAGATAGACCCACGCTATGGCACCAATGTCCTATATAAAGAATTTGTAGAAAAAAGCCACGCTATGGGGCTTAAAGTAATCAAAGACCTGGTGCATAACCACGTGGGTACCGAAGGTTGGCTGATTAAAGATATGCCCATGAAAAACTGGGTACACCAATGGCCTAAATACACCCAATCAAACTTTAGAGATGCGGCCGTTATGGACCCGCATGCAGCCGCTGCCGATAAAAAACAAATGCTTGATGGCTGGTTTGACCACCGCATGGCTGATTTAAATGAGATCAACCCTTACGTACAAAATTATCTAACGCAAAACCATATCTGGTGGGTTGAATATTCAGGACTTGATGGCTTTAGGTTAGACACTTATCCTTACAACGATGCGGCTTACATGGCCGATTGGGCAAGGAAGGTTAAGGCAGAATTTCCGCACCTGTCAATATTTGGTGAAACGCTGGTATGGTCGGTGCCTAACCAGGCATTTTTCACGCAAGGCAACACTGTTAACCGCGGGTTTGATACCCAGCTACCCGGCATAACCGATGCCCAGATTAAAGATGCCATTTTTGAGGCATTGAACGGCAAAGACGGCTGGACCGATGGGGTACACCGCTTATACGCTATCCTCGCACAAGACTTTTTATACCAGGACCCAACCCGCAATGTAGTGTTCCTGGATAACCACGATATGAGCCGATTTTACTCGGTAGTGGATGAAGATTTTACCAAGTTTAAATCAGGTATGGCCTTGTTGCTTACTATGCGCGGCGTGCCGCAATTGTATTATGGCGATGAAATATTAATGAAAAATAATTCTAATCCGGATGGATTGGTAAGACTTGATTACCCGGGTGGCTGGCCAGGCGATCAAAGCGATAAGTTTACGGCCGGCGGACGCGATAAGAAAGAGAATGAGGCTTTTGATTATCTGCGTACGTTGGCTAATTATCGCAAAAAAACCACCGCGCTGCAAACCGGTAAACTAATGCAGTACATCCCGCAGGATGGCATCTATGTTTATTTTAGATACGATGCTCAAAAAACGGTAATGATTGCCTACAATGGTAATGAACAAGAAGCAACCCTTAATACCGGCAGATTTACCGAACGCATGGCTGGCTTTAGCAGCGCTATAAACATCATATCCGCAGAAAAAATAACCGATCTTAATACGTTGAGCATCCCTGCAAAAACTACCCTTGTATTGGAGCTTAAGAAATAACTAACCTATTGAAAGATGAAGACTAACAACGCGCGATTTATATTAGTTATGCTTGCTGCATTTGCGCTGGCAGGTACTGGCTGTACTAAGAAAAGCCCCGATGTTAATTTGCAGGGGAATACAACAACTACCACTACTACTATACCAAACGGTAAACCGGTACCCGGCGGTGCAAGTGATGGGGCAACTTTCATTAACTCGGGCACATCAGTAATACTTAATATTTATGCACCCGGCAAAACCACTATGTCCGTTATTGGCGATTTTAATAACTGGACGCCTGCTACGATGAACGAAACCACTGATGGTACACGTTGGTGGATACAGATAGATAACATCGATCCTAATAAAGAATATGCTTATCAATATGTGGCTGACGGCACCATTAAAATTGCCGACCCCTATACCGAAAAGGTGCTTGACCCGTCAAACGATTCTTATATCCCGGCAAGCGTATATCCTAATTTAAAAGCCTATCCAACGGGGCAAACCGGCATAGTAAGCACGTTCCAGGCCAATCAAACAGCCTATAGCTGGAAGATTCCGACATTCGCGCGTCCTGCCCAGAAAAACCTGGTGATCTATGAATTGCTGGTGCGCGATTTCGTTGCTAATCATAGCTACCAAACATTGATAGATACTTTAAGCTACTTATCAAACCTGGGCGTTAACGCTATTGAAGTTTTGCCGGTTAACGAGTTTGAAGGAAATTCGTCATGGGGATATAATACCAATTTTATGTTTGCGTTGGATAAATATTACGGTACCAAAAACGCCTACAAAGCTTTTATTGATGCCTGCCACGCTAAGGGGATGGCCGTGATACAGGATATTGTATTGGAAGATCAGTTTGGTTCATCGCCAATGGTGCGCTTATATGCAACATCTTCGGGATCGCCTGCTGCGGATAATCCTTGGTTTTCGCAGACGGTTACGCACCCAAGTGGAGTTGGTTACCAACTGAACCACCAAAATGCCGCCACGCAGTACTATGCAAAAAACGTGATGAAGTACTGGATGCAGGAGTACCATATTGATGGGTTCAGGTTTGATCAATCAAAAGGATACACCCAAACCGTTACTACTACCGATGCCGCCTGGAGTAGTTACGATGCCAGCCGCGTGACATTATGGAAAAACTACAACAACTATATCAAAGGCATAGACCCCAATTTTTATGTAATACTGGAACATTTTGCCGATAACAGCGAGCAAACGGTGTTAGCCAACGAGGGCATGATGATGTGGACAAACCTGAGTACACCCGGTTACCAAGCCACCATGGGCTACCCAACCGGGCCGGTATGGGACCTATCGGGTTTGTTTTACGATGGCTATGGTTTTACCGCCCCGTATAACCTGGTGCAATATTTTGAAAGCCATGACGAAGAGCGAAATATGTATAAAAACGAAACTTATGGTAACGCTTCAGGATCATACAGTACCAAAAACATTGCCACGGGCTTAAAGCGCGAAGAAATGCTGGCAACGTTTCTGATGGCATCGCCCGGCCCTAAAATGATCTGGCAGTTCCAGGAACTGGGCTATGATATCAGCATAGACCAAAACGGTCGGGTAGGCGAAAAACCTATTTTATGGAATTATAATACAGATGTTAACCGTCGCCATTTGTACAGCGTTTTTGCTAAGCTGATAAAGATGAAGATCAATAACCCCGTGTTCACCTCAACCAATTTTAAATATAGCCTGACTGGCGCGGTAAAAACCATACAAATGCTGGATAATACAGCTAATGTTATGGTAATTGGTAATTATGATGTTGTAACCCAAACAGCAGCTATAACTTTCCCGTCAACCGGTATATGGTATGATAATATGACAGCTACCAGCATAAGTGTAACATCGCTGCCGTATAGCATGACACTTGCCCCGGGCGAGTATCATGTTTATAGCGATAAAAGATTAAACTAATTAACGGCGAAGCCCCCGGATTGATAATGATGAAATTTGATATTAAAATCCAAGCGACACCTTAACGTAAAGGTGCGAACAATAGTCAAAACTCGAATATTATCAAACAGCAATAAAACTATGCATATAATATATGTGGGTACAAACTGTACCCAAAATTGTACCCAATAAAAAAAACAAACACGCTAACTACATAAAAGCCAGTGTATTTGCTTTTTAAAAGTGGTCCCGACGAAAATCGAATTCCGTTTGCCCCTACTTACTACTACTGCCAAACAATTACATCTGCCGGTTTTAGTATTTGGGTACCAATTAAAATCTTATCTTTTGCGGATAGAGGCACTGTGTAAGGCTTTGGCGAGTAGTTTACACCAACCCAAAAGCCATCGCGCCATTCCAGCATCACCCCATCGGGTAAATTACGTACCGCAATGCCTGCACGCTGATATACTTTTTGCAATACCGCTTTTTCTAAACTGCCGTCATCAGTATCAGGGCCTATATAGGTCACTGTGCCTTTCCCCAACTTGCGCGACATTACGGCCGCCCTGCCTGCATAATATTGATTAGTGTAGCGTGCCCAAACTTCTGTACCGGGATCTGGGGTAATAATATCAGCCCAGTTGTTCCATTTGTAGTTTTTTCTATTCATTTTTATAGTGCCGAATACTGTATCGGGTAATAAGTCATAAAAAGATATCTTGCCGCCTATCAATTTGTAAATCGGTTCTGCAAACTTCATCTCCCATAATTTGGCGTCCCTGTTTTTTTGGCCGGTACGTGTAGTAATTACCAAATGACCACCATTTTCAACATATTTAGTCCAGCGTGCTACCAAGTTTGCATCCAGCAACTGGTACGATGGCGCTACCATTACCGGGTATTTAGAAAAATCCTTATCCTCGGTAATAACATCTACAGGCGCGCCTAATTGTTTAAGCGCGTTGTAATAATGCATCATGTGTTTTTCAAAACTCCATTGGTTGCTTTGCGGTTGGTTATCCTCTTCCCAGCGATTATCGGAATTATAAAGCAATGCCGTTAAGCGTGCCGCATGCTCTTTAGGTATTTGCGCATTGGGTTTGTAAAAATTTTTAAGGCTCTTCAGTTCTTTTATCACCTTAATATATTCGAGGCCGCTAGTGCTTGGAGTAACACCATCGGGGCCAATAATACCGTAATGATATTGTTCGCCACCAATTAAAGGTTGTTTAAAGCGATAGTTGCACACAAATTTATTGCCGCCGGCAAAGGCATGCCATATCCACATACGCACCACGCCTGGCATAGGCTGCGGGTTAAATTTGCCCCAGTTAACCTGGCCGGGTTGCAATTCCATTACCCCTGTAGTGCCGTTGATAGATCTGAACAGATCATTTGAAAATGCTATGCTGGTTGATGAACCCATACGGAAACCTTGCGGCCCAATACCTTTATCGTACCCGGCAACAAGGTATTTGGTATAGGTATTAAAATCAAGACTGGTAATTTTTGTGGGATCAACTGGTGGCTCGCCGGGCATAAGGTTGGTAGTTATCCATTGCTCGGGAGCAATGTACTTGCGCAGTATTTTGTACTGCATGGCCAAAAACTCGTTCACTTCATCGTTACTGAAGCGTTTAAAATCGAGCACGGCGCTTGGGTTTGGCTGTGCTATTAATTCTTTACCGTTGGGGATGCGCACCTGGTCGAAATTACTATAAACAAGGCTCCAAAAAGCGGTGCCCCATGTTTTGTTCAGGTTATCTATAGTGCTATATTTTGCTTTTAACCATTTACGAAAACTGATCTGTGCAGCCGGGCTATAATCATACTGCCCATAGTGCGATGGTTCGTTATCCAACTGCCAACCCCATATCCGTTTGTCGTTAGCAAAATGTTTGGCCACAGCCTCTACCATTTTGCTAACAGACTGGCGATAAACCGGGCTGGACCATGATATTTGCTGCCTTGACCCGTGCTGCATAGTGATACCCATATCGTTCACCATTAATATTTCGGGATGTTTTTCGGCCAGCCAGGCGGGTGGAGTTGGACTTGATGTGCACATGATGACTTTGATGCCGTTAGATCTGGCCAAATCTATTGCTTCGTCTATCCACTTAAAATCGAACTTACCCTCTTCGGGTTCAATAAAAGCCCAGGCAAACTCGCCAAAGTGAGTAAAATCAAATCCTACTTCGGCCATCTTTTTCAAATCGCGCGCCCAGTATTCATGCGGCCATTGCTCGGGATAATAGTACGAGCCGATGGGCATCAGGTCGCTTTTTTTAAAAAAATCTTTCGTTTGGGCTTGGCACATCCCAACTGAAAAAAGCAGCAGGGTAGCCAAAAAACCGGTTCTTTTTAAGCTCATTATTTATGGGTTTGGCAGGGTGATCATTTGCATAACCTGAATATTGCTGATCGAATCAGGCAAAATTTAGGTTGCCTAATTTATATATATTTAGCTGAATAGCACAACGATGTAGAATTTTTTATACCGGGATAACACCTGGCGGGTTATCTACAAATAAGCTATAAAAAATTATCAGGCACACTACCCTTGAATATGACAGGCATTAAAAGGATGACGGGAAAATATAAACGGGAAAGGGGCGAAATTATCGCTCCTTTCCCGTGAGGTGGTCCCGACGAGAATCGAACAGTATCGGTCCTATATGCTCTAAAGGCTGTTTTTGCCTTGTTTTACTTCAAAAACTCACCAGTGTTTCATAAGCCCCGGCTGTAAATGTTATACCCAAATATAGGCATTATTTTTCCTTTGATAAAATACAAAAAAAGAGAATTGAAAAGCATCAAAATCCGACTGGCCGGGAGCGGTGAAAACCGCATCGACCGGCTTGCCTTGCAAAACCCCTCGCCACCTATGCCTTGTGGACAGAACAAACCACCGCATTATTACCATGGAAGCAACCGCACCTGTTAGCGGGCAAATGTGTCAAGGGTGCGGGCATCCCAATAAAAAACAAATACAATCGCCCGCATTTATATGCTCCTATGTAAAGCGTTTATATAAAAATGGTTATTTTTTCTCTTTTTATACATTAAAAAACTTTTTTTTCTTTTGTCGGCCTTCAGTTAGGGCAATAGTTATCACCGGCAGTAATTTCTGCCATTCCTTAAGATTACCCTTGTTTCTCAATCTCCTATTTGCGATCATCCTAAAAAGAGCCGCGAGCATTAATTATGGGTTATTATAAAAGGTGCTGCCTACTTGACTTTGCAAACTGTAAAACAGCCGCAGGCTATACATTGCAGTCACCTTTTTTCTTTGTGTGCAATAGCCGGGCCTGTAACAACTGCCGGGTATATATTGCAGTCACCCTTGTTTTTTGAGTACAAACGGGA
>DHIR01000248.1:4921-7628 GCA_002403905.1 Mucilaginibacter sp. UBA4741 | reverse complement strand
TCATATTATTTATAATTGATATTATATTATGTTGTATGTTAAAAACCTACGTTTATACCAGCAGTTAACATAAGAGGCAACGGCAAGGGATTGTTGATGATACCAAAGGCCACATTTCTTTCTCTGTAATTGTTAGCAATAATAGTTTGAGCTTCCGGATCAGGCCCTTTAAACTTGGTCCACAACAATAAATTTTGTCCGGTTATATTGACAGACGCGGTACGCAGGCCTAAACGTTTAATCAAGCTTTTTGGTAATGTATATGAAAGATCTATGTTCTTTAAACGAATAAATGAGGCATCAGATAAAAATCTGCTGGTGTTTAGCCCGCGTAATACGTCATTTGTAGGATCATTATAATAAAGCTTTGGAATATTAGTAATTTGGCCTGGGGTTGTCCAACGATTTAATATTGCAGAAGAAAGATTTCCCAGAACAATAGGAAGACCAGTATTACCATTACTTGCAAAGTTAAAGTCGCCAACATATTCTCGTTGTCTTTCGCCGGCATCCAATAAATAAAAGCCATACCTGTAGGCAAAAAATATGCTCAGTTTAAAGTTTTTATAACTAAAATTATTACCAAAGCCACCAAAAAACTTTGGAGTGGTTGGTTTATCATACATCTGCTTGCGGTCATCGGACAATTGTTGCACGCTTTGTGTTTCTGCCAGTACAGTATTACCGTTTTTATCTTTAATCAGTTCCCCACCGGTAGCAGGATCAACGCCAACCCATTGTATAACGTCATATACCGGGCCGTTATGACCTTCAAATAGTTCAGTATTACCACCACCTGCTGCTAATTGATCGGGAGTTAAACCGCCCAGGCTAATAATGTAAGTTTCATTATGCGAAATATTAAAGGTTGTACTCCACTGAAATTTACCTTGAAGGTTAATAGTGTTAAAACTAAACTCCAACCCATGGTTAAGTAATGACCCACGATTTTCTGTATAGGTAAGGTTACTGGCCGGCGCGCCGTATCCAAAGGTTACCGGTACCGGTATGGCAAGTAACAGGTCTGTAGTGGTATAGTGGTACCAGTCTGCAGTAATGTTAATGCGGTCATGAAAAAAGCCCATGTCTATACCGGCATCAAATTTTACTCCTTTTTCCCATCTCAGGTCAACGTCGGCAGGCTGATTAGGCACGTTACCCGCGTCATTTTTATAAACACCACCACCAGTTATTGCACTCGCCCAGGTTGATTTAGCCGCGGTATTGGCTATACCCTGCGCATTCCCGGTTAAACCGGCGCTTCCTCTGAATTTTAAAAAGCTTAATACTTTATTGTTTTCCAAAAATTTCTCGTCAGTTGCTATCCAGCCTCCTGATATAGCGGGAAAGGTTCCATACCGCTTGTCAGTTCCAAAACGAGAGCTTCCGTCCCGGTTAACAACCAATCCTAACAAGTATTTTTGGTCATATATATAATTTAAGCGGAAAAAATAGCCCAGGGTAGCAGATGGATCACCTTGTGCTCCCGTTTGAAATCCTGCCTGGATAGATGCGCCCTGTGCTGGATATTGCTGATTACTGTTTGGCGTATTTTCAGAATACATAGCTTCGTAACCAAAATCAGATTTTGAAAAACGCATGCCTAATGCAGCATCAATAACATTTTTTGGATCGAAGTTTTTTGTATATGAAAAATATGAATCTAATGAATTACTATACCCAAAAGAATTTGTCTGGCTTAAATATGGAATAGGATCATTAGGAAAAGGGCTAACCGTATTGCCGCTTGTTGTTACCCTAAGCGTACCGTCAATATAACCATGAGCAAGCTGGTTAAAATCTTGTCGTTGTACAGTTGTTTGGAATGTTAACCCAGGTGAAAGCGTTGCTTGCACAAATGCGCTACCTACGATATCTAATCTTGTTTGATTATTATGATACAAATCTCTGTTAAGAAAAGCTACTGCATTGTTCCACGGGCTAAAATATGATCCGTCAGGATTATAGGTAGGATATATTGGCAGGTTAGCTGTTAAAGCCGCGCCATAACCACCCACCAAAGTTGCCACGCCGGAGCCAAGCTTCCATTCAGTGCTATAGGCAGGTGCCAAAGTTGCACCAACTTTTATATATTTACTTAACTGATGATCTACATTTATGCGTACCTGAAATTGGCTCAGGTCGTTGCCTTTAAACGTAGCATTAGTGGTACGATAGGTGCCGCTGATATAAAATTTGGTTCTATCAGTACCATTTGACGCGCTTAGGCTCACCTCGCGATAAACAGCATTCCGCAATATATCGCCCAAATGGCTAACATTGGTGGTATCTGCCATTCCCCTGTCAAACCCTACCAGGTTTGTAGTTATAGGTGTGGCAGGAACCGGAAGCCCAGCTTGACCGGCTACGCTATGAAAAGTATTAGCGTAGGCTTCATCAATGATGCTTAAAAACTGCGGCCCATTTAACAGTGATGGAAAGCCGGAAACATGTGAAATTCCTGTTTGGTATCTAAAGTTAAATGATGACTTACCTGCTTGGGCCTTTTTAGTAGTAATTAACACTACACCGGCACCGCCCCTGGCACCATAAATTGCCGTTGCCGCTGCGTCCTTTAAAATTGTTACAGATTCAATATCATTAGGATTGATATCTGTTAAAGGATTAGATTGAACACCGGCCACGTCATTATTGGTCATTGGATTATCACCATCGCCACCGGTGCCTGATATAATTGGAATACCAT
>DHIR01000248.1:0-4715 GCA_002403905.1 Mucilaginibacter sp. UBA4741 | reverse complement strand
ATATATAACGGTCCTGAACTACCATTAATGGAACTGATACCACGAATCCTGATATTTACGGCTGCTCCCGGTACACCGCTGGATTCGTTCATTTCAACACCGGCCATACGGCCCTCTAATGCAGTTTGAAAAGTTGGGCTGTTATATTTTTCAATATCAGCCGCTTTTACTTGTGATTGGGAACTGGTAAGGTTACGTACTCTTGACGTACCGTAACCAACCACAACAACCTCATCCAATGCAGATACAGAAGAAACCATTTTCACATCAATGGTTGTCTGTGATTCTACCGGAATTTCTTGGGTCTTAAAGCTTATAAAGCTAAAAACAAGTATTGCTGTATTATCCGGTACCTTAATCGAATAATTACCGTTTTTATCGGTGGCTGCGCGTACTCTTGTACCTTTAATGGTAATGGTAACGCCGATCAGAGGCAAACCATCTTCACCAACAACACGACCTTTAATAACTATGGGAACTGCTTTAAGCGTTAAAGAAGCAACATTAGTTTTATTAAATGCGTTTAATGTATTAGATGATAAAATTGGTTTTGCAAAAACCTCCGAGTGATAGCAGCAGATCCCTGCTGCGAACAAAGTTAAAAAGTGTAAATTTTTTTTCATACAGAATTTAAATTGGTTAGGAGTAAAATTGAATCAAATGAAAAGAGGATATTTTCATGGCTTTAAAAGCTGTCACTTAATTTTACTTTCAAAATTTAAAGCTGTAACTACCGGCCAGATCGGGAAGATCTTCCGTTCATAATAAATAGTGCTCATAATGGTTATAATTTTGGTTTAATCAAAAGTATGCAGGCACAAATCAATAGCACTATACATTGGTTGCATTTTACTGTACTATAATTTCAACCCTTTAAAATGGCGTTTTTTAAATAAAAAATGACATTTTTAGTCAAAAAACCTTATTACAATATATAAATACGCGGATACTCGCTTTTTAAAAAACATTAGCTGTTAACAGGCAAGTTATACACGATATTTAGCTTTCAGGCTATAAATTATATGCCTTAATTACATCTTTTTATATCTATATAATATATACCCGCCTTTATCTAAATTTATCCACGTTATAAGCACTGTAGTTACAAGTGTGCAATATATTGTAACTATAGTACAGTGATTGAAAAACGGAAAGGCATACTTTTGATATGCGCTATTTATTATTAAAGCAGGGGGCTGATAAAAGCTGTAATTTAATGCCTTTAATAAAAGAGTAGCTAAAACGGCCCCAGTATAACCAAATTATAAGCTAAATTTATGGTATTACAATACAAAATTCGACGATCAATTATTGGAATCATTTTCTTTTTACATACACTGGCTTGCTGTGCACAGGATAATTTAAACCAAACCAAACCTGTTATTTTTAATTACAGCGAAACAGTAAACCCCGGCGAAATTTTAACATTGCAAGGCCATGCTTTTGGGCCCGAGCCTAAAGTTCTTTTAACCATATTAAACGGTGCCGACAAAACACAAGCATCACCAATTGAGCTTAAGCTGTTAACAAAAGGTGATACCTATATTGGCACACAGATACCGGCGAATATTGCAACCGGCTTATACGCTATCAGGATTCAAAATAACAAACAGCTTAGTGAGCCTGTATTTGTTAACCGTGCCCGCGTGATGCTGTCAGAATTTGATGAAGTTATGCCGGGTACCACGTTCAGGCTATTTGGGCGCAATTTGGGTATGAAATCATTTGAAAGTAAAGTGAAGTTTGTTGACGCGGCAGACGGCCATTCATTTAGTGCTAAGGCAATTAAGGCCGATGCTTATCAGCTGCAATTAACGGCACCGGCAAACTTAACACCCGGAATAGCTTATAAAGTTTACGTAAGCAATGGGGCCGGCGGGGCCAACGGAGAGGCGCTGTTCGAAGAAACTATAAAAGTAAAAAAACAAGCTGCTGATCCATTAAATACCGGCGTTCCGTGGGGATCAGATTTTAGTTTTGCAAGCAACATATATAATGTTAAAACAGATACGCGCCTAATCCAAAAAGCAAAAGGCGATGGCATAAATAATGATCGTGCAGCCATACAGCAGGCCATAGACTTCGCTGCTCACGATGGCGGCGGCGTGGTATATTTACCCGCAGGCAATTATAAACTGGCATTTGATAATGGTAGTGGTATTACCATGCAATCGCACGTAGTACTAAAAGGTGATGGCATAGATAAAACAACGATAAAGTATGGCTATGGCAAGCCTTTTTCTACCGAGCGTGTAAAAGCCCCTTACGGGTGGACGCTGGGTTGGCCCGATAGTCGATCTGAAGGTGTAGGCATGGTTTGGCCGGGCAATATTACCACAAGCGGCTTGTTTAACCTTAGCCTGCAAAATATTAATGAGAGCGGGGCTTTTGTGCACAATATCAAGGATATGCCCGAAGGCGGTTCAAAAATAATATTACAAAACTGCAGTTTTGATTTAAATTCAGGATGGGGATTAGCCATGGTTAATGTTGACCATTTGCTGGTATCAGGTTGTGTTTTTAAGAGCACTACAATTGATGTACGCGGTATAAATGCACCTATGCGCAGCTGGCCATGGGATTTTAAAAACTCTGGCAATGTAATAGTACGTAACAATAAACAATACTATAATGCCGGGCGTTTTGGTGCCAACGGTTGCCATCATGCAATATTTGAGCATAATGATTTTATACGCAACGGCAATATGCAGTCTAAAGGTGAAACCGGAGGCCTCAGCCTTGATTATGTGCTTAAACTGGTAGTATTGAGTAATACATTTACAATAACCGGCAATAGTATACTTAACCGCAACCAGGGAGAAACTATTTTATCACAGGGCAGCAATCCTAACCAGGAAACTTATGGCACGGTAACCCTTGCCACCCCTACCATGATCATGGATCGTAAGCAGGAATACCAGGATTTCACCGACCGTGTAAGCACAGACTGGGAATATGCTTATCATCCTACCAACTACTATATTGCTATAGTGAACGGTACAGGTACCGGCCAGTGGCGTTACATTACCCATAATAACGATACGACACTCACGGTTGATCGCCCGTGGGATGTTGTACCAACACCGGGCAGCAAGTATGTAATTATGCAATGGTCGGCTAACCAGATGCTGGTACTTGATAATTTGTTAAAAGATAATCCACGGGGTATTTTCGCCTACTCCGGTTGCCATGATTATGTTATTGCAGGTAATAAACTCATCAACTCTGAAGGGATTTATTTAAGAGCCGACCAGCGCCTTTTCAATAATCGTTTTAATTTAACCTGGGGCGCGCAGGTTTTTGATAACCAGGTAATTGATACCGATGGTAAGCGCACAGCCTATATCTCTGTCTTTTTAGCTCAGGTAAAAAGTGACAAGCTGTTTGGCACCGGCACCATAGGCGTTGAAGTACGCCGTAATACCATACAGGCTTACCTGCCTAATTTAAAAAAGGCAAGCGTGGGCAATGGTGAAGGATACTTTAATTATGTATATGATGGCGATGCCAAAGGTTCAACCCGTGACTATAACACGGCCGGAATTTTAGGTACCGTTTTTGAAAATAACAAAGCCATAAATACAGACGTGGCCTATACTATAAGCTCGGCCGTGCATCATACCATTATTGTTAACAGCCAACAGGAAAATGTGAAAATCTTTTTAGATGATGCTGCTAACGCACAAACAAAAAAGGGAGCTTCTTTTACTTATGCCGACTCCACCTCAACCAAAACAGTACAAACCACTAACTCTAAAATAAAATAATGAAATTTTTATTTACAATGTTTACAGTAGCAGCATTTTGCTGTAGTACGAATATAACGTATGGGGAACAAACCCCTATTCCACAGGAGCATTTTGAGCTGGAAGCTCTTAAAAAGCACGAAACAGTACATCCTCCATTGGATTCTATTCCACCACCAGCTCCCGGCGAAAATGAGGCCTTATTTGGTGCGCACCTACAACGATCAGTGATGCTGATGGCCATGAGCACTAAGGAACGGCACTTACCTGTCAGGGTCATTATTTATGGGCAATCCATAACCGGGAGTAAGGTTTTCACCGATGATGTAGCGGCTTATTTAAAAGGCAAATTCCCTTTTGCTGATATCACACTGGAAAACAGGTGCATAGGCGGTTTTGGCGCCGGAGCTATTATCCGCACAGCTACGCATGACCTATATAACTCGCGTGCCGACCTGATCATCTTTCACGTTTACGGGGGCGAGCGTACGGGCGAAATGGAGCAATTATTCAGCAACATACGTAGATATACTACCGCTGATATATTGTTGTTAAGTCATCACGTAAACAACGGCTCAAAAGACCCAAATTCACTCTCTGCCTGGTATATGCGCTATATCGCCAACAAATATGATTGTGAATTGGCCGATATTTCTGCTGAGTGGCCTAAGTACCTCGAAGCCAACAAAATGGCGTTTCCTGAATTATTGCGCGATGGTACACATCCTAACCGTAATGGCAATTGGCTGTTAACACAACTAATTGGCAGGCATATAAAATATAATCCATTGTTCCCGGTAGCACAATACAATACCGTGCGGACTTTAAATGTGGCATCTGTTTTTGAAGATGACCCGGCCGGCCCTATTACATTTGAAGGCAAGACCTGGGAACATAAAAACGGACTGGTTATAGGCAGGCCGGGAGATGGTAAACTTAAGCTTACATTTTATGGCAGCCGGGTAGATG
>DHIR01000214.1 GCA_002403905.1 Mucilaginibacter sp. UBA4741 | reverse complement strand
GACCACTCTGCCAGCTCTCCGGGGTCAAAAGTACAAAACCGTGCCGAATTGCCAAACTCAAAATCAGTATTTTTGAATAATTGCTTAATTGGGGTATAATCTATTGAAAAACAGATAATTGTATTTTATTCTGTTTGATTTTCGATGCGGAACGAGTTAAAGCGCTGCTTTACAACTTTTATATTTCGTTTGGAAAGGTCAATACTCGCGTTTAATTCGAAACCAATTAGCAGGATAAGCGAGTTTAAATACAGCCATAGCATTACCACTATAATGGTACCAATTGAGCCATAAAGTATATTATACGATGAAAAATTGATGATGTAGTAAGTAAATCCCAGCGAAGTTAAAACCGCGAGCCCGGTAGCCAAAATTGATCCCGGGTTTAAAAAGCGCCATTTCAGTTTATGGGCAGGGCCGTAGCGATAAAGTAGGGAAGTGGTAACAAAAAATATCCCTACAATGGTCACCCACCTGGATAGGGTGATGAGGTATATCCAAAAATGCCCCTTGCTATCCAACTGGCTTTGCATATAACTTATTACACTTTGGCCCGCTATCATTATAGAAATAGCAATTAATAACGCTATACTGATAACTACCGTAAGCACCATAGCGATAAACCGGCGTTTTAGCCAGCTTCTTTTTTCAATGATCAGTGATGAGTTGTTAAAGGCCCGCATTAAATTGCTTACCCCATTAGTGGCAAAATACAAGGCGGTAATAAATCCTAACGACAGCAGCTTGCCGTTTTGATGTTTTATAATATACTCAATGGTACTCTGAAAAGCGAGGTAGGCATTTGTTGGCATGATAGAATATAGTACGTTCAATAATTCGGCCTGAAAGTTTTTTACCGGAACATAGGGGATAAGGGTAAACAAAAATATTGTTGCAGGAAACAGGGCCAGCATAAAATTATAAGCCAGCGACGACGCCTTATTTAACAGGGAATCTTCTAAAAACTCATTGACCAATGAAACGATAACCGCATAAAGTGAAAGGTTGCCAAACCCCGGAAGGACAATTGATCTGGTCCATTCGGTAAAGGCACGGTAATACTTTACCCTAAGTAGCAATAAACGGTGCTGCCATCTCATTTCGAAGCTAATTTACTTAAAAAATGGCTTTAACTTGTCAAGAAAATCAGGTGCAGGCAGGCAGGGGCGGTTGTTGGCCATATTAACAAATACCAGCAGGGTTTCGGCTATATGTATCAATTCTTCCTTTTCATTAAAAAGCTCATACCTGAAATGAATTTTAACGCCCGGCATTTTATCCATTATCACCTTTACGGTTATTTCTTCATCATATAATGCCGGTTTTAAATACTTGCATTTCATCTCCAGCACAGGCATCATTATTCCCGATGCTTCCATGCCGCTATAAGTTAACCCCAGGCTACGCAGCATTTCAACACGGGCAACTTCATAAAATTCGGCATAATTGCCGTAATACATATAGCCCATCTGGTCGGTTTCGCCATAGCGTACACGTATTTTGGTGGTGTGCTCAAACATTATTTTTTAATATTATGTTCGTCCAACGCCTTGCGGAATTTCTGCGCGTTAATATTATGCTGGGCCACATTGGTAGCAAAATTATGCCTGTTTGAAAAATCTTCTTTAGCTACCATGTATATGTAATCATTTTTCTGGTAATTCAATACAGCTTTAACCGCGTTTACCGATGGTAACATAACCGGACCCGGAGGCAAACCGGTATGCAGGTAGGTATTGTAAGGCGAATTTACCGATAAATATTTATTCAAAACCCTATGAATAGTAAAATCATGCATGGCAAAGATAATCGTAGGGTCCGATTCAAGCTTCATGCCTTTACGTAACCGGTTTAAATACAAGCCGGCAATGGTTGGCATCTCATCATCATAAACCGCCTCTGCATCAACTATTGATGCTAATATAGATACTTGGGGTTCGTTTAAATTTATGGACGCTGCTTGTTGCTTACGCTCAGGCGTCCAGAAGGTTTCATAATGCATGTACATACGTTTATAAAACTTCTCCGGCGATATGTTCCAATATAGTTGGTAAGTATCAGGCATTACCATTACAAAAGCGTTGTCAGTATTAAAACCGTACTGTTTTACAAAATCAGCCGAGTCAAGGTAGTGGAGCAGGGTTAATGAATCGGCTTCCAGTTTTTTACTTACAAAGCCTGCAAATTGCTCTTTGGTTCTAAAAACATGGAAAGATAGCTCCACTTGTTCCTGCTCGCCCAGTTGCAGCATGCGTATAAACTTGCGGTTGCTCATACCTTCATGCAAACGGTATTTACCGGGTTTTACATGGCCTGCATATTTCATGTTATAGGCAGCCCATGAAAATGTGGCTGTATCTTTTACTATTCCTTTATCACGAATGGTTTTATAAACGTCATTAAAGTCTTCGCCGGTGTGTATGTATAAGTACTCCTCGTTGCCGGTAACGTTAGGGCCAAAGTATCTTAGATAATAAAATATTAAAGTGCCCCCTAATCCTAAAACGATCAAAACTACCAGGGCAATAATAAATTTCCTAAATGTTCCGCCTGATGATGTTTGTTTAGCCATGATATTAAAAATATGGTTAAGCCTGCAGCTTTTGCAATGCTAATAATCCGCCTGTTAAGTTTTTTACATTTTGATAACCATTGTTTATCAAAATTGATTGAGCCGTTTGGCTACGCAAGCCGGCTTTACATATAACAATTATTTCGTCGGTTTTGTTAGGATGAACAAAACCTGGTTTTTCAGTTAATTTAGATAAGGGGATGTTTTTGCCCCCGATATTATAGGTATGATATTCGATTTCCTCGCGTACATCAAGCAAATTTAGCTCTTCGCCGCTTTGCAACCTGCTTTGTAAACTGCCTGCACTAATCTGCTGCATTATTTTTTAGCCTGTGTAACTGTTAAGTTTATTTTTGTGCCGATGCTCACCTTAGTTGCCGAGTCTGTTTTCATTGGGAACTGGCCAACAACAACAACATTGCTTGAATCGGTTATGGCGCCCTGGTAAGTAATAGTACCTATGGATAAGTTTGAATTTTTTAATACAAACCGTACCGCATCAAGGTCCTGATTGGTAAGGTCAGGCACTTCTACCTCGCTGGCACCTACACCATCGCCCAATATCAGGTCAATTTTTGATCCTTTAGGTATTTTTGTTCCCGGTTTAATAGTTTGGCCAGCTATCCTTGTTTCTAATACTACGTTAAGCGCAATATCTGATCTGTAAGTTGTATCACCAACCTTTAACCCATTGTTTGATAAGGTAGCTGCCGCTTGTATATATGGCATTTGTTCAATATCAGGCAATGCTACAGGCGGCGCCTTAACGGTAACCATTGTTAAATAGATCTTACGATGTTCCTTAACATTGGTTTCAGGATCGGGATCTTGTTCAAGAACCGTCCCTGGTGCGGCATCGCCTACATAAACAGAATCTACCTGGTAATCAAATCCCTGCTCTTTTAATATGCTTATGGCTTGGTCTATAGGCAAACCTTTTAGTTTAGGTACAGGTATGCCCGAGCCATGATTAGTATAAAAGCTCAGACTAAAAAAAGCTATCAGAACTATTGCTATAACAGACCCAATAGCTAACAGTATAGTGTTTCTAAAAGATTTAGTTTTTAAATAGGCCCCAAATTTATTCATGCGTAGTTATGTGATATTATACTTAATCACGCATCAAACATAAGGATAATTTCGGATTTATACGTTTGAAAAACTAATGTATTAATTAGACATCCTGCTTCAAAAAATAATTATATTTGACCGTATGACAATGAAAAATATAGCCCTTTTGGCTGGTGGGTTTACCGGCGAATACGAGGTGTCTTTAAACAGCGCCCAAAATATAGCTGCCAATTTAGACAAGAATAAGTATAACGTTTATACCATATTGGTTAACCGCGACCGTTGGTTTTATGAGGAAGGCAGCAATAGGGTAGATGTTGACAAAAATGATTTCAGCATAACTGTTAAGGGCGACAAGATAAAGTTTGATTTCGCGTTCATTACCATACACGGTACGCCGGGCGAGGACGGAAAAATGCAAGGTTATTTGGACCTTATAAATATCCCATATAATACCTGCGATGTTACTACATCTGCCATAAGCATGAATAAGGCTTATACCAAAACTGTTGTAAACGGCATACATGGTTTACATACGGCCAAGGCTATGCGTTTGTTTAAGAATGATGGACATGATATTGCTACCATAGCTTCAACGCTAAAATTCCCGTTGTTTATTAAGCCTAATAACGGTGGCAGCAGCGTAGGTATGAGCAAGGTTTATAATGCTGCCGAGTTGCCAAACGCCATCCACAAAGCTTTTAATGAGGATGACCAGATATTGGTTGAAGAATTTATAAAAGGCCGTGAGTTTAGCCAGGGGATAGCCCGCCTGCATGGTAAAATAAAAGTATTGCCTACTACAGAGATCATAAGCTCGAAAGACTTTTTTGATTACGAGGCTAAATATACCTCGGGCGTATCCGAAGAGATAACACCTGCTGATCTGTCCCCAGAAAAGAATGAGGAGATAGCCGAAATACTTGCCGAGGTTTACTTGCGATTGAATTGCAAAGGTATGGTAAGGATAGACTTTATTTTGTTAGAAGGAACGTTAGATTTCTATTTCATCGAAATAAACACCACACCCGGCCAATCATCAAATAGCCTGATACCACAACAGGTAAGGGCGGCAGGTATGAGCGTGCCTGATTTTTATAGCGAGTTGATAGAAGGGAATATGTAACAGGTGTACCACTGCGCGTGTGTCTTGATGATACACTTTGATACATCTGTTTTTATAATTATTTGTTAATGAGTTAATTGTATTTTTGAATTTAATTTCATGATACAGTTTGGCACACTTTTTCTGACTTAAAAGTCACATTTTGGTACAACCTTTGACAATATATTGCCACCAATACCATATCCTTAACCAACTATGCGAAGAAGAGATTTTATCAAAACGTCTACCATAGCAGGTGGATATGCTATAACCGGCCCGGCGCTGTTAGCCAATGCCGGTAGTTTGTTTCCTTCGACTGATAAGAGTTTAGCCGACAATAAAAGCTGGTTCAATAAATCTATGCGCTGGGCGCAGCTGGCCTTTGTTGAAAACGACCCAGCCAAATGCGACCCCGATTTTTGGTTGGATTATTTTAAACGCATCCATGCGCAGGGCGCTTTGTTAAGTGCCGGTGGGGTGGTGGCATTTTATCCTACCGATGTGCCTTTACACCATCGCAGCGATTATTTAGGTAATAAGGACCTGGTTGGTTATATGGTAGAGGGTTGCCGCAAAATGAATATGACCGTTTGCCTGCGCACCGACCCACACGCCGCACGACAAAATGTGTACGACGCGTACCCGGATTGGATAGCGGTAACTGCCGATGGTAAAAAACGCCGTCACTGGGCCAATCCAGATCTATGGGTTACCTGTGCGCTGGGCCCCTATAATTTTGATTTTATGACCTCGGTTCACAAAGAGATCATGACCCGGTTTAAACCCGAAGGCATATTCTCTAACCGGTGGTCGGGTAGTGGGATGTGTTATTGCGAGCATTGTGTACAAAACTTCAAAATATTTTCAGGTGGTATGGAACTGCCCCGCGATGGCGCCTCGACGGCTAAATATCGCGAATGGAATACGGCCCGTTTAAAAGAATTATGGTTTTTATGGGATGCAGAGATGCGCAAAATAAAACCGGTATCGCGTTTTATCCCAAATGGGTTCCCGGATAGAAAAATAACCGGACAACTGGCAGATATATTTTTTGTTGACAGGCAGGGCCGGTCGGGCAATATACCGCCCTGGGACAGTGGCCGTGGCGCAAAAGAATTACGCGCCGGCGGTATGGGTATGAAACCGTTGATACATATTTTTAGCGTAGGATTAGAAGAGGCCCCGCGCTGGAAAGACTCGGTAAATACAGATGCCGAGTTAAGGGTATGGGCAGTTAATGGGGTGGCTAACGGCATGCTGCCATGCTTTGTAAAGTTTGGTGCCACACCTATTGATAAACGTTGGATGAGCCCCATAGAACAGGTGTACCAGGGATTTTACCGGAGCGAAAAATACCTGCGCAATACTGCATCAATGGCAAGGGTAGCTGTATTAGAACAAGGCGGCGCAAGCGCGGGTGGCAAGCCGTGGCAATTAAATAGTGCCGGGCACATGAATGGGATGTACCATAGTTTGGTGGAGGGGCATGTGCCTTTTGAAATGATCAACTCGGGTGTGCTTAATGCCGAACTATTGAAGCCTTATAAGCTGCTGGTATTACCTAATAGTACCTCACTATCTGACAGTCAATGCGCTATCATAAGCAAATTTGTTGAGGATGGCGGAAGTGTTGTGGCTACATTTGAATCATCATTATATGATGAGAATGGTAAAAAGCGTACAGATTTTGGGCTGACTAACCTATTTGGGGTAAGCTTTGACAATGCTGTTGAAGGGCCGATGCAAAACAGCTATTTGCGGTTACATAGTGATGCAGTTACCAACAAATTTCACCCGGTATTAGAAGGGCTGGAAGATGCTAACCGCATCATTAACGGCATATATACGGTTAAGGTAAAGCCTGTGGCAGCCAATTTCCCCAGCCCGGTAACTTTGGTGCCAACATACCCGGATCTGCCTATGGAGGATGTATACACCCGTAATCCGGACCCTGACACCCGCGAGCTTTATTTACGCGAAATAGGGAAGGGCAGGGTAGCTTACATCCCCTGGGATATTGAAAGAACTTTTTGGCAATACATGGCGCCTGATCATGGAAAGCTATTAAATAATACCATTAAATGGGCGCTTAGTGAAGAACCGGTAGTTGCAGTTACCGCGCCGGGGCTAATAGAAACCACCGTATGGCGGCAAGAGCAGTCGATGGCCGTGCACTTGGTTAACCTAACCAACCCCATGATGATGAAAGGCCCAATGCGCGAGCTGATACCTGTTAACGCCGAGGTCAGTATTAAAATACCCACCAACGCAAAAGTATCGGGTGTACACCTACCCGTAAGCCAAAGAGAACCGGCGTATATTATTAAAGATGGCAGGATTATGCTAACAGTAACGCAGATAATGGATCATGAGATAATAGGGATAGATTTGGCGTGATATAAACGCCCCTTTGACATAGGTAGTTATCCGAAAAAGCTTATTACTATAAAGGCAGCTAAATTATTTTTTAAAAGAGGTGTAGTGGCTTATTACATCAGTGGGGATTTTGGCGGCTTTGCCAGTGTTCATGTCTATCATCACAAAATCAAACCAGCCATCGCAGCATATTTTAGTGGTAGTTTTGTTTTTGATGTTGAATTGTACGCGGCAAATTTTCTCGTCAATGCTTTCAATGCCCGTGGTAACAATAAAGTAATCACCCAGTATTAAAGGGCGTTTATAATCTACAAAAACGCTACGTACCAGCCAACCATAACCCTGCTCCAAAAACTTTTCCATAGCCATGCCATAGCAACGCTCCATTTGGTCATAACGGGCAGCCAGCACATAATCAAAATATTTGCTGTTATGTACGTGGCGATACATGTCAATATCGTCGGGGCGTACACGGTATTCGGTTTCGAAGGTGGCGTAGTTCATGGTAAGTCAAAAATCAAAAGTAAAAATTCAAAAGGGAATAATTAGAATAGATGTCCTTTTAAAAATAAGAAATCGACTGTTTTAATACGTAACTTTAAATACCAATTCAAAGCCAATGCAACGTTCTGTTTTTATGTTTTTCTTGTTGATATGCTTTATTAGCTGCCTCAATCTTTTCTTTTTTTAGCTGATTTTCAACCTTTTCATCTAAAATAAATTCTATCCCAACTTTTAAGGCGTCAAAGTGCATTAGGCATTCGTTTTCATCCAGTTCATGAATTCCAAGGCTTAAAATTGAATACATACTTCTGTTTTCAACAAGAAAATTTGGTAGATGATGTTTTAGTAGGTCTATTTTTTCAGTCATCCTATTTTTTATGTATTCATCTTCCTTCCAGTCACTGTCGCTTTTTGCTGCCTTATGCGCTTCTTCAATCAGAAATTCAAATACTCTTCTTAAATAAACGAAGGAGCCTATCCCTACACCATTGGCTGCTAACCCTATGGCTTTGGTTATTTCTTTTAATTTGTCTTTAGGTAACACTTTATCATAGTCTTTTAATTTACTAATATGCAGATCAGCAATGGAGGGGCTTTGGCCTACTTTCATGTAATAATATTCATACTCATCTTCAGCTGTTTTTGACATAGTTTTGAAAATTTTGGCAAAAACAGTTATTAAGAATCCATTTCGTACGCATTGAATTTGAAAATCTTTGATATCTTCATAAACATGTATTTTCCTGAATTGTAGAGAAGATACGCTATAAGTAGGCACCCGAATTGTTCGATAAGTTGTTTCTTGTTTTAGAATAGGGTTATATGCATCAAACGTAGATTGTGTTTGCATTAAATTGAAAAACTCTTCAATATTGCTTGCATCAATTTTTATCTTGGTATATAATGGCAACTCAAAAACAAATTCTTTTATATTTAAAACTCCCATTGCATTGTATTTAAAGCAATAATAATCATTTTAAGACAATTGGTACTTTATCTCGTATTATTAATATCAACCCGAAATTAAGTGGTTGAGTAGTCCCATCATTTAATCTTTTGATTTTTAACTTTTTACTTTTGAATTAAAACATTACCTTTGCACCCACAAATAACAAAATTATTAACGCTTTAATATTATTTACGTAATGTATTTAAGTACAGAAGAAAAACAAGAAATTTTCGCAAAACATGGTAAAGATGCAGCAGACACAGGTTCAACTGAAGGTCAGGTAGCATTGTTCACTTACCGTATCGCACATTTAACAGGGCATTTGAAAAAAAACAAACATGATTTTTCAACCCAATTATCACTGCAAAAATTAGTAGGTAAACGCCGCGGATTGTTGGCTTACCTTTACAAAAAAGATATTTCAAGATACCGTGCCATCATCAAAGCGTTAGCGCTTAGGGATATCATTAAGTAACTTAAACTTATTTTTTACAAAAAGCCGTCTCTACTAGGAGATGGCTTTTTTACTTTCTGAAACAAATATTACACACCATAAAAAAAACCGATGTGCTCTAAAAGATGAAAAGCACATCATAACGCAAAAAAGATGAACATAATTAAGAAAGTAATCGATTTAGGTGACGGCCGCACCATCGAGATCGAAACAGGAAAACTGGCCAAACAAGCTGATGGCTCTGTAGTAATAAAAATGGGTGACACCATGTTATTGGCTACTGTAGTATCATCGCAAGAAGCAAAAGAAGGTATTGATTTTTTACCTCTTTCTGTTGATTATCAAGAAAAATACGCTGCTACCGGTCGTATCCCCGGTGGATTTTTACGCCGCGAGGCTCGTTTATCAGACTATGAGGTTTTGATCTCGCGTTTGGTTGACCGTGCATTGCGCCCAATGTTCCCGAATGATTACCATGCGGACACACAAGTAATGATATCATTAATATCAGCTGATAAAGATATCATGCCTGATTGTTTAGCAGGTTTAGCTGCATCAGCAGCATTAGCTTGTTCTGATATTCCGTTTAACGGCCCTATATCAGAAGTACGCGTTGCTAAAGTTGACGGTAAATTAATTATAAACCCAACTTTAAGCCAATTGCAAACTGCAACTTTAGAGTTTATTGTAGCCGGTAGTGAGCATGACATCAACATGGTGGAAGGTGAAAGCGCCGAGATACAAGAAGAAGAATTGGTTGAAGCAATTAAGTTTGCACACACAGCTATTAAAATACAGTGTTTAGCTCAAAAAGAATTAACTATAGAGCTTAACAAAACCGAAAAACGTACATACAGCCATGAGCACAGCAATGACGAGCTTGAGAAAGCTATCTATGCTGCTACTTATGACCAGGTTTACGCTATTGCAGGCGCTGCGTCTGGTAAAGACGAGCGTAGTGCTAAGTTTAAAGAAGTTAGAGATACTTATATCGCTACTTTAGGCGAGATTGATGATATCACTAAATCATTGGCTAAAAAATATTATCATGATGTTGAGTATGACGCTATCCGTAACCTTGTATTAGACGAAGGCAAACGTTTAGACGGCCGTACAACTACACAGATCCGCCCAATATGGAGCGAAGTTGGTTACTTACCTGCTGCTCACGGTTCGGCCGTATTTACACGTGGCGAAACACAATCATTAACATCAGTTACCTTAGGTGCTAAGGATGATGAGCAAATGATTGACGGCGCGTTCATTAATGGTTACCAAAAATTCTTGTTGCACTATAATTTCCCTGGTTTCTCAACCGGCGAGGTTCGTCCTAACAGGGGTGCAGGTCGTCGCGAGATTGGTCATGGTAACTTAGCTATGCGTTCATTAAAACGTGTATTACCTGCCGAGGATGCGAATCCTTACACTATCCGTATTGTATCTGATATCTTAGAATCTAACGGTTCATCATCAATGGCTACGGTTTGTGCCGGTACATTAGCTTTGATGGATGCAGGTATCAAAATCACCAACCCGGTATCAGGTATCGCTATGGGATTGATCACTAACGAAATGGGTACTAAATATGCTATCCTTTCTGATATCTTAGGTGATGAAGATCACTTAGGTGATATGGACTTTAAAGTAACAGGTACCAAAAACGGTATTGTTGCTGTACAAATGGACTTGAAAATAAATGGTCTTTCATACGAGGTTTTAACCAACGCGTTAAACCAGGCTAAAGATGGTCGTTTACACATATTAGGCGAAATGGCTAAAACCATGGAAGCGCCTCGCGAAGATTACAAACCACACGCTCCGCGTATTGTTACCATCCGCATAGACAAAGAGTTTATCGGTGCCGTTATCGGACCTGGTGGCAAGATCATTCAAGAAATGCAGCGTGAAACCGGTGCTACTATCTCTATCGAGGAAGTTGGCAACCAAGGTGTAGTTCAAATATTTGCTGATAACAAAGAAGCAATTGACAAAGCTGTTACCCGTATTAAAAACATAGCTTCTAAACCAGAAGTTGGTGAGATTTACGAAGGTAAAGTAAAATCAATTATGCCTTTTGGTGCATTTGTTGAAATTATGCCGGGTAAAGACGGTTTATTGCACATATCAGAAATTGACCACAAACGTATTGAAACTATGGACGGCATTTTTGAAGTTGGAGATGAAGTACGTGTTAAATTGCTTGATGTTGACAAGCAAGGTAAATTAAAACTTTCTCGTAAAGTTTTATTGCCTAAGCCGGAAGCAGCTAAGTAATTAGCCCCATCCTAAACCCTCTTTACCGCTTGCGGAAG
>DHIR01000196.1:501-3790 GCA_002403905.1 Mucilaginibacter sp. UBA4741 | reverse complement strand
TTATAAATGCCTTATTCTATAACATTTTTATCAAAAAAATAATACAATCTTTGCATAGTTCTTGACGGTTTTATTTATGAACTATAAACCATTAACTATCAGCTATTAAGAACCATTAACTATCAACCAATGACCAACGCGTTCGAAATACAGGGAGGCAAACCCTTAAAAGGCGAAATTACCCCCCAGGGTGCTAAAAACGAGGCTTTACAGATCCTGTCGGCAGTATTGTTGACGGAGGAGAAAATAACCATCAGTAATATCCCTGATATTAAAGACGTAAATAAACTGATAGAGCTGTTGGGCGATATGGGCGTTATTGTTGCAAAACTTGGTCCCGATACCTATAGCTTTGAAGCCAAAGAGATAGACCAGGATTTTTTCCAGTCGGAGGCTTTTAAAGCTAAAGGTGGCGGTTTGCGTGGCTCTATTATGATAGTTGGCCCGTTGCTGGCGCGTTTTGGCAAGGCATCCATACCAAAACCAGGTGGCGATAAAATTGGCCGCAGGCGTTTAGATACGCACTTTTTAGGTTTTGAAAAACTAGGAGCGCAATTTAACTACAATCCCGCCGATGGCTTTTTTAATGTTGATGCATCAAACCTGCAAGGCACCTATATTTTATTAGACGAAGCATCGGTAACCGGTACAGCCAACATTGTAATGGCGGCTGTTTTAGCTAAAGGTATTACCACTATATATAACGCGGCTTGCGAGCCTTACTTACAACAGCTTTGCAAAATGCTTAACCGCATGGGTGCAAAAATTAGTGGCATTGCCTCTAACCTGTTGACTATTGAAGGTGTCACCAAATTAGGCGGTACCGAACATAGAATGCTGCCTGATATGATAGAGATTGGCTCTTTCATCGGCCTAGCAGCTATGACCGGTTCTGAGATCACTATTAAAGATGTTCACTACGATGAACTGGGTATGATACCTGATGTATTCAAGCGCCTGGGCATCAAATTAGAACGCAGAGGCGATGATATTTACATACCTGCACAAGATCATTACGAGATAGAAACGTTTATTGACGGTTCTATCATGACCATTGCCGATGCGCCATGGCCAGGCTTTACGCCCGACTTATTGAGCATTGTATTGGTTGTGGCCATACAGGCCAAAGGCTCTGTACTGATCCACCAAAAAATGTTCGAGAGCCGTTTATTCTTTGTGGATAAATTGCTGGATATGGGGGCGCAAATAATATTATGCGATCCGCACCGGGCTACCGTTATTGGTTTAGATAAACAAGTGCAGTTGCGAGGCATATCCATGACCTCGCCTGATATACGTGCAGGAGTTTCTTTATTGATAGCGGCCTTATCAGCAAAAGGAAAATCAACCATATACAATATAGAGCAAATTGAGCGTGGCTATCAAAACATTGATAAACGCTTACAGGCTTTAGGAGCTGATATCAAAAGAATATAATTTTAGGCTGAAAGGTAAAAGGCAAAAGGTTAAAGGTGGATGCAAAGCGCGAAACTTTTAACCTTTTTTATTTATCAAATATTCTTTTTAATTTAAATACGCCTTTTTTATCAAAAACCTTTTACCTTTCGCCTTTTACCTTTCATCTTAAAAATAATACCTTTATATAAACCCATTACAACCTGCATGCCGTATAAAAACCGAAAATCAAGTTATACCAACTTTATACTGATCTTCGTATTTATTAAAATAGCCTTAAATGCGTTGGCTATTTCAAATTTCGGTTTTCACCGGGATGAGTTGTTGCATTTGGCCCTGGGCGATCACTTGGATTGGGGGTACAAAGAGGTACCGCCTTTTATAGCCATTGTAGCCAAATTAACCGCAACGCTTTTTGGCAATTCGGTTTTTGCAGCGCGCATATTTACCACCCTTTGCAGTGGCTTGATCATTTGGCTTACCGGTAAAATAACCGTTGAATTAGGCGGTAAGAAATTTGCCATCGCGTTAGCTTGTCTCTGTATTATATTTTCGCCGGCATTTATTGCCAGTGGTTATCTTTTTCAGCCCGTAGTGTTCGACCAGCTTTGGTGGGTATTAACCGTTTGGTTACTGTTACGCTATATAAATACTAATGCTGTAAAGTATTTGTACTTTATTGGCATGGCAATAGGCTTTGGTGTATTAACCAAATATACTATACTATTTTTTGCAGGCGCTTTAATTTTAGGCCTGGTTATAAGTAAACAACGCCGGCTTTTGTGGAACAAACGCCTATTGGGTGCAATAGCTGTCGCGTTAGTTATCATTCTGCCTAATATTATCTGGCAGTTTACACACCACTGGCCCGTTTTTAACTACATGGCCACTTTGCAAAAAGAACAATTGGACTATGTAAAACCCGTTGATTTCATCGTCCAGCAAATAATGACTAATGGCGTTGCTCTGTTTGTTTGGCTTGTTGGTTTTTTCTTTTTAATATTCTCTTTTAAGCTACGTAAATATCAATCTCTGGCGTTTGCTTTTGTGTTGATATTTATTTTTTTGCTCCAGATGAATGGCAAGAATTATTACCTTTTTGGCGCCTACCCTATGCTGTTTGCTGCCGGTGGCTATGGTTTTGAACGATGGATAAAATCAAGCAATGTGTTACGCGGTGTTACGTTGGCTTTATTTACATTACCAAACTTGCTTGTATTTCCTACCGTGTTACCCATATTGCCTTTAAAACAAACACTGGTTTTCTTTGACTACATCAATACGCATACCCATTTTATAAAATCAATAACTCTTTGGGAAGACCATAAACACCACGCCACAACTCAAGACTATGGCGATATGTTTGGCTGGGATGAGTTAACGCAAAAAGTTGCTAAAGCCTACTATGATCTTACACCCGAGCAAAGAAAGTCGACACAAATATTTGCTGATAATTATGGCGAGGCGGGCGCACTCCATCATTTTGGTAAACAATACAATTTGCCCGAAGTTGTATCGTTAAACAGCAGTTTTACTTTATGGGCACCTGATAATTTGGATGCACATTACCTTATTTACGTTGATCACAGTCATGGAGAAAACATGAAAAGGTTGTCGCCTTATGTAGTTAGCTATCAAAAATCAAGCGAAATTGAAAACCCATTAGCGGTAGAGAAAGGCACATCCATTTACTACATAGTAACTAAACCCGACCTAAACGTGGTTTATAAAAAGGAGCTGGCTAAAAAAAGAATGCAATAACTAAGCAAACAAAAAGCCAATACTAAGTATTGAAATAAACACTTTATAAATGCGCGGACTAAAAACTATCATCTTCCTCATCATATCAAACACCTTTATGACCTTTGCCTGG
>DHIR01000196.1:0-284 GCA_002403905.1 Mucilaginibacter sp. UBA4741 | reverse complement strand
CACCTTTATGACCTTTGCCTGGTATGGGCACCTAAAATTTAAAGATTACGACTGGGGTAAAAACCTGGGATTAATATCCGTGATACTAATAAGCTGGGGGCTGGCGTTTTCCGAATACGTTTTCCAGGTACCCGCCAACCGCGCCGGCTTTAAAGGCGATGGTGGGCCTTATACTCTGGTACAATTAAAAACCATATAAGAAGCTATAACATTGACCGTTTTTATGATATTCTCTGTGATCTTCTTTAAAACTGAAAAATTTGGTTGGAACCACCTGGTTGGTT
>DHIR01000296.1 GCA_002403905.1 Mucilaginibacter sp. UBA4741 | reverse complement strand
TTTTAATCGCACAACACGTTAGTAAATACAGTGTTGATTATCAAAGCAAGCATTATCAAAATCACTACCTGGAAGGTGAAAAAAAACGGATGGGTTTAAATTTCACTATGCCTAAAAACTTTTCGGCTGTAAAAGATTCTGTTCAAACATCAAGGTCGATCTTTACCCCTGCCGCTTATTTTTCCATGTTTTATACTATCATAAATAATGATGAGAGTGTAGCTGTCGGTTTTTATACTTTCGCCACTGGGCCTAATTATTCGATCCCTCGCTACACCTATAACGAAGGTAATTTTAAAAGAATTATTAATGACTTGGCCGATAGCATGGCTTTTAGAAAAGAAACATTAGACACCAATGTATTTTCGTTTTATAGAGGCGAAGCTTTAAAAAAATGCAACGCCGATGTTGCGTGTACTTACACTGTACAAATGAGTAGGCCTTATATGGATAAATACTATTTATGTAAGGGCTTTTGCATGTACAAAAAAGATCATGGCGAGGTTTACGCCTTTTATTTTTACAATAAAGGAACCCCCATTGATAAATACCTTAAAGAAAATGCCTTTATGCTAACCTTTGATAATTAAGTTTTTTGAGTGTGAGGTTTAAGAATTTCCTGAATTTGCTTTCTTTATTTTTTAAAGTTAAATTTGATAGAGCAAATAGATAACACATGAAAGTATTATTAGATATAAAAGATAACAAGGCTGATTTTGTCTTGGAATTACTCCAAAGCTTATCTTTCGTAAAAGCAGAGCAAATAAGCTCATCTAAGGCCAGTTTTTTAAAGGAGTTTAAACAATCCATAGATGAAGTAAACTTAGCTAAAGGGGGAAAAATAAAACTCAGATCGGCGGATCAATTAATAGATGAGCTATAATGTAGAGTTTAACAGTTGTTGAAAGAGCAAAGGATTACGCGATAGGATAGCAATCTTCATTTTCGTATCTTTGTATATCATCTATACCCTGTAGAGGTTAAACGTGGGTAGCCTATAAATTACAGAACAATTTCGTGCCGTCAGGTACGATACTTAGTAGCATACCTACGGCATGCCAAATGTTTTTTTCATCATTGTTTCTACCGACCTTTTGCACCTACGGCGCAAGTTTTTTCGAGATAAAATTTTGCAATGATTATCGCGCTAAATGGCTTGTGTTTTAACTTTGCTTTCTATAAATCGTTCTTTTACAATTGATTAACTAAAAATCTTACTACCGGTATTACCCCTAATGCCCGATAAATAGCAAAAATTACTACTGGCATTATGCCCAATGCCCGATAAACGTTGTTTTTTACTACCGGCAAAAGGCCTAATGCCCGATAAACAGCAAAAATCACTACCGGTTAAACGCTCAATGCCGGTAATAATGAAAAAGGCAGGGAGTGAGGATAATCGTAAAAATTATTACCTTCACTCTATATGTCGAAAAAGTTACCATTACTGTTTGTTGGGTTGTGTTTTGCTATGGCATCTTTAGCACAAAAAATCCAATCCCCGTCAGAGTTCCTGGGTTATGAGTTGGGTACCCAATTTACCTACCAACACCGCGTTGCCGAATATTTTAAATATGTAGCCGCGTCATCAAAAAATGTAAAGCTGGTGCAATATGGCACCACTAATGAGGGGCGCCCGTTAATGGCTATGTTTATCGCATCCGATGCAAACGTTGGTAGGCTGGAAGAAATCCGTAAAAATAATTTAAACCTTGCGGGTTTAGGCGATAACGCTACCGCAACTGCTACTTTAAACGGCCCGGTAATAGTTTGGCTAAGCTATAACGTCCATGGTAATGAGCCATCGTCAATTGAGGCGGCTATGAAAACCTTGTTTGATATGGTCGATCCGGCTAACACGCGGACTAAGCCCTGGCTGGCAAATACCGTTGTGGTTATTGACCCCTGCTTAAACCCTGACGGACATGAGCGTTATGTAAATTTTTATAATTCGATGAAGGGTGCCGCGCCAGACCCTAACCCATCAGCACGCGAACATATTGAGCCGTGGCCGGGCGGCCGAGTTAACCATTATTATTTTGACCTGAACCGCGATTGGGCGTGGCAAACACAAAAAGAAACGCAGGCGCGGGTAGGTTTATATAATTCGTGGCTGCCACAGGTGCATGTTGATTTCCACGAACAGGGCTATAATGACCCATATTATTTCGCGCCTGCTGCCGAGCCTTTTCATAAAGACATTACCAAGTGGCAAAAAGAGTTCCAGACCACTATAGGTAAAAACAACGCCAAATATTTTGACCAAAACGGCTGGCTGTATTTTACCAAGGAGGAGTTTGATCTGCTTTACCCATCATACGGCGATACTTATCCTATTTATAATGGCTCCATCGGCATGACCTATGAGCAGGGTGGCATTGGCGCGGGCTTGGCAATTACTACCCGCATGGGCGATGTGCTGACGTTGAAGGATAGGATAGCGCACCATCACTCTAATAGTTTAAGCACTATCGAAACAGCATCGGCCAACGCAGCAAAAGCGGTAGAGGAGTTTAAAAAGTATTTTGATAACAGCCGTACCAATCCAACCGGCGAATACCGGGGCTATGTTATTAAAAACGATAACGATTATAAGATGCGGGCCCTTACCGAACTATTACGCAAAAACGGTATCCAATATAGATTTGGTGTAAAAAGCACCGCAACCGGCTACAGTTATTTTAAAGGCAAAACAGAGCAATTTGATATTGACAGCCGCGATATTACGATAAGCGCTTATCAGCCAAAATCGGTATTGCTAAATGTGCTGCTGGAGCCTAAAACTTTTGTTGCCGACTCTAATACTTATGATATTACGGCGTGGTCATTGCCTTATGCTTATGGCTTGCGGGCTTATGGCCTTAAAGACGCTATAAAGCCTGCGGCAGCCTCCCAGATTACTGATGTAACTTTATTAGCGCCACCGCCAGCTCAAACCACGCCGCATGCTTATGCTTATGCTTATGTAGCGGCCTGGCAATCAGTAAATGATGTTAAGTTTTTAAGTGAATTATTAAAAAAGAATTTAAAAGTTAGGTATGCTGAAGCTCCTTTTGAAGCTGCGGGAAAAGACTTTGGTGCCGGGTCATTAATTATAACGCGGGCCGGTAATAACGATGCTAAATTTGATGATAACGTGCGCAGCGCTGCTAATGAAGTAGGTGTAGAAATTACTCCACTAACAACCGGTTTTGTAGATAAGGGCGTTGATCTGGGATCGGGCTCTATCCATTTTATCCATCCTCCAAAAGTAATGCTGGTTAGCGGCGAAGGTGTAAACTCTGAAGCTATGGGCGAGGTATGGCACTTTTTTGAGCAGCAGATTGGCTACCCGGTTACGCTAGTTAATTATAAGAACCTTAACCGCGCAAAGCTGGGCGACTTTGATGAGATCATTTTTCCGGATGGTAATTATGATGATTTCCCGTCAGACAGATTGCAAGGCTGGGTAAAAGATGGCGGTAAGCTAATTGTTTTGCAGGACGCGGTTGCGCAACTGGCAGGTAAAAAAGGGTTCGATATTAAAAGGAAAGATGCAGATACCCTGAAAGATAAACCATCGGTAAAATTATATGGTGACCGTATCCGTGATTTTATTAAAACCACCGTACCGGGTGCTATTTATAAAATGACACTGGATAATACCCATCCACTAGGATTCGGCTATCCCGATTATTACTACACCCTTAAATTAAGCGAAGATGTTTACGCGCTTTTAGGCGATGGCGGCTGGAATGTTGGCACCGTTAAAAAAGACGGCTATGTTGCCGGTTTTGTAGGCGCGAAAAGTAAAAACAAAATTAAGGACGGCCTGATATTGGGTGTACAATCGATGGGTCGCGGCTCTGTAGTTTATATGGTTGATGACCCGTTGTTCCGCAGTTTCTGGGAAAACGGCAAACTGATGTTTGGCAACGCGGTGTTTATGACCCCCTAACCCCCTGAAGGGGGAACAATAGCGCATTTATTTATATAAGAGGCCCACGTTTATTAAACATGGGCCTTTTAATTGTTACGTCAAAAACTCCCCCTTTAGGGGGCTGGGGGGTTAATTTCCATTCCCGCTTACCCTGCCTGCTTCGTCTTCGGCGCCGGTGCGGTGGTCGCGTTTTTTAATTTTCGAGTTACCAAAGTTGTAGGTAAAGTTTAGTTTTACCAGGCGGGTATCACTTTTTTGGCGGATAGAAAAATCGTTACCTAGTAAATGGCTGTCAATATCATTACGGCGCATGTTAAAAATATCATCAACCCCTAATTTAACATTGAATTTTTTGCTAGCGAATGAGCGGCCAACCGCGACGCTTATGCCATAACGTGGAAATATCTCATATATACCATAAGTTAATGCCGAATGGTAATCGCCGGTAATTTCGCCCTTGAAGCCGCTGAATAATAAATACTGGGTGGTCCTGAAAACGAATGCCTTTTGGCCGTTATCAATATTGCCACCATTTATATTGTTCGATTTAAAGCCCAGGTAAAATCCGTTAAAGTTAAAATTACCGTTCCACCAGCTTGTAATGGTGTATGGCGAGTAGATGTTTATGCTGTAATTGTTTTGCACCTGCAGGTTATCATTAGTTTGGAATGATTTGTTGCCCTGCGTTAAAATGATCTCGGTTATCGCATCAGTCGTCTTGGCATAGCCCACGGTTACAGTAATGGTTTTATTATAGGTATAATTAAGCTCGAAGTTGTTGGTGTATTGTGGCTTTAAAAAAGAGTTGCCTTTATTAAAGGTATATGGATCAAGATAATAAACAAACGGATTTAAGTTGTCATATTGAGGGCGATCAATACGGCGACTGTAAGACCTGTCTCTTATACACTTTTTATCCAGGGTTTGATTAATAAAAACACTTGGAAAAAAATCAAAGTACCTACGGTCGACTGGTGCACTGCCAATCAGTTTGCCGTTTGATTGGGTGTACTCTGTACGCAGACCAAATTGTACCGACCCGTTTTTGTACTCTTTATTAATATTTAACGTGAGTTCGGGTTAAG
>DHIR01000032.1 GCA_002403905.1 Mucilaginibacter sp. UBA4741 | reverse complement strand
TTTAATCGCACAACACGTTAAATACTATGAATAACAAACGCTATTTATTACTGCCGATGGTTGGTATTGCTGTAGCCGGCTTAGTGGCCTGGACTAATAAACCAAAGCCCGTTCAACAAAAACCCAAGCGTCCCAACATTATTGTGATCCTGGCTGATGACCTGGGTTTTTCGGATGTGGGTTGTTATGGCGGCGAGATCAATACGCCTAATATCAATTACCTGGCACAAAACGGCATTCGTTATACCAATTTTTATAATACATCGCGCTGCTGCCCAACCCGCGCGTCGTTACTTACGGGGTTATATAACCACCAGGCCGGTATTGGTAAAATGACCGATGCCGAGGATGAACCGGGTTACCTGGGTCATATCACCGAGAACGCGGTTACATTAGCCGAGGTGTTGAAAACGGCAGGTTATCATACTGCCATGTCGGGCAAATGGCATGTGTCAAACACCAACGGTCAGCCTGATGCTAAAGAGCAGTTGGCCTGGCTGGATCATCATAAAGTATACCCGGAGTTTTCGCCTATCAGCCAGTATCCAACAAGCCGTGGGTTCGAGCAGTACTTCGGTACTATTTGGGGCGTAGTTGATTTTTTTGATCCGTTTAGTTTGGTTAGCGGCACTAAACCTATTACCTCGGTGCCCAAAAACTATTACCATACCGATGCCATAAACGATACCGCGGTAGCTTATATTAAGGGGTTTTCCAAAACAAAACAACCGTTCTTTTTATATGTAGCCGAAAATGCCCCGCACTGGCCGTTAATGGCTAAACCGCAGGACATTGCTAAATATAAAGACGTGTACAAAGGCGGCTGGGATGCTATCCGCGAAGCGCGCTATCAAAAAATGATAAAGCTGGGGTTGATCGATCCTAAAACTACCAAACTTTCGCCACGCTGGAACGGTGATCTGAAATGGGAGAATAACCCCGATAAGGATTATGATGCGCAATTGATGACTATACATGCCGCTATGATCGATTGCATGGACCAGGGAATTGGCCGTATCATTAAGGCTTTAAAACAAACCGGGCAGCTGGACAATACACTTATTGTTTTCTTGTCTGACAACGGTGCCAGCGCGGAAAGCGCGGCAGGTTATGGTCCCGGCTTTGATCGTCCTAACGAAACCCGTGACGGACGGAAGATCAGCTATTCGTTAAAGAAAGATAATATTCCGGGTACAGAATTAGTTTATTCATCTATTGGGCAACGTTGGGCCAATGTGGCTAATACACCTTATCGATTATGGAAAGCAGAGTCGTACGAGGGTGGTTTGCATACGCCTATGATAGCGTTCTGGCCAAAGGGCATAACCGCACCAAAAGGCAGTTTTAATAAGCAGGTGGGTCACGTAATGGATTTTATGACTACGTTTACTGAGTTGACAGGGGCCACTTATCCAACAACATATAAAGGCCATCCTATACCGCCAACACCGGGTATTAGTTTAGTATCTTCGTTTGAAGGAAAGGCTATTGCAGGGCATGAGGAATTATTTAATGAGCATTTCCAGGCACGTTACGCACGGGTGGGCGATTGGAAGTTGGTTTCAACCAACGATCATAACTGGCATTTGTTTAATTTGGCCGAAGATAGAAGTGAAACAAATGATCTGAAAGATCAATATCCTGACAAAGTAAAACATTTAGACAGCCTTTGGCAGCAATGGGCACATAGCCACATGGTATTGCCTAAACCGGGGCAGAGAAAAAAATAAGCAGTGCAATATGGTTTTTAAACAACATACCTATTTAATATTTACAGCAGTTGTATTGGCAATTGGATTTACCGCCTGTAAACAAAAAACCAACACAGTTGCTGTTGTTAAAAAACCGGTAGCCGCAAGTAAGTCCGCGGTTTGCTGCGAGTCTAATATCCCGGCCAGGTTTCCGGGGTTATCAGGTACGGCAGGTAGTAAAATCGATATTGATAAATCGCATAAAGGAATGGTTTGGGTAAAAGGCGGCACATTTGGTATGGGTGGCGATAATAAACAAGCCGGCCCTGATGAGTATCCTAAACATAAAGTAACCGTAAACGGTTTCTGGATAGATGCTACCGAAGTAACCAACGCACAGTTTGACAAATTTGTAAAAGCTACCGGGTACGTTACCACCGCCGAAAAGAAACCCGACTGGGAAGAACTTAAAAAGCAAGTACCTCCCGGAACGCCAAAGCCTGATGATAAATTATTGGTAGCAGCATCGCTGGTGTTTAACCAACCATCGCACCCGGTAAACTTAAACGATTACAGCCAATGGTGGACCTGGAAAAATGGCGCCAGCTGGAAACACCCGCATGGGCCCGATAGCAATATTAAAGGCAAAGAAAATTACCCGGTAGTACATATATCCTGGTTTGATGCCGTGGCTTATTGCAAATGGGCCGGTAAGCGTTTACCTACAGAAGCTGAATGGGAATGGGCCGCTCGCGGAGGTTTAAACAATAAAATATATCCATGGGGCGATGAGGCGGTTGATGCCGGAACGCCAAAAGCCAATACCTGGCAGGGCGATTTCCCTAATAAAAATACACTGAAGGATAAATTCTTTTATGCAGCACCCGTGGCCTCATTTAAACCTAACGGATATGGCCTATATGACATGGCCGGAAACGTATGGGAATGGTGTGCCGATTATTATAATAACAAATACTACGAAACCATCAACAAACCGCAGGGAATAACCAATCCGCAAGGGCCTGCTACAAGTTATGATCCGGATGAGCCTTATGCAAAAAAGCGGGTTATCCGTGGCGGTTCATTCTTGTGTAATGATAGTTACTGCTCGGGCTACCGTGTTGCCCGCCGGATGAAAAGCACCGAAGATAGCGGTATGGAACACTTAGGCTTTAGGTGCGTTCAGGATTAAGAATCCAAATACATGATAAGCCGGATAGAGTTATCGATTGATGTTTCTTCATCGCCGGGTAAAGGCACTTTGGTAGCTATATTTATTCCGGTTGGTTGATATAATCTAAAGACGATAGTAAGCGTTTAGATTAATCAACCCCGATAAGAGTTTTAATATGGGACGTATAAGTATTAAACGCGTGTATGAACCGGTGGAAAAATCAGATGGCATGCGCATCCTGGTAGACCGGCTATGGCCGCGCGGCCTAAAAAAAGATGCCGCGCATTTAGATCTATGGATGAAAGCGGTTGCCCCATCTGTTACCTTGCGAAAATGGTTTGATCACGATCCGGAGAAATGGCAGGAATTTTCTTTGAAATATAGGTTCGAACTTAAAAACAACCCAGCCGTTCCCGAATTACTGACGTTTGTAAAACAGCGTACTAACGTTACTTTATTGTATGCTGCTCGTGATGAACAGCATAACCATGCGCTGGTGCTGCAAAAACACATTAATGATGAAGGTGGATAATGGCGGTTAAAAACACTCGTCAATTTGCCGTAGGGACTAACCGAAAGATCATGCCGTCCATTTCCGGGGAGATCCTGAGCTGGCATGCCAGCCTTGAAGATGAATCTGTATCAGGCAACGTATCCAGCATATCCAATTCCTGATCACCTGCCGCAGGAAGACGTTCTGCTCCTTTCAACACCTGTACCCGGCAGGTAGCACAAAGCGCGATGCCTCCGCAGGTAGCCGGGATAGTATACCCAGCTGCCCTGAGCATTTCCATCAGACTCAGGTTTAAATTGCAGGGCGCTGCTAACTCCTTTGGGTCACCATCGCTGTCGGCTATGAATATTGTGATCATATTTATAAAGTTGGTACGCCGTAAACGGTCGTATATTTAAAACTTAATTTCTGATCCGGATAAACATATTTAAACCCGCTTTGCACCATGAGGGCCGCCTCATGAAAACCACATAAGATCAATTTAAGCTTACCCGGATAAGTGTTAATATCCCCAATAGCATAAATGCGTTCGGCATTGGTTGAAAAGTCGATCGGATTTACTTCGATAGCCGACTTATCAATTGCAAGCCCCCAGTCCGCTATCGGGCCGAGTTTGGGGCTTAACCCAAATAAGGGAATGAAATAGTCCGCCGGTAACACCGAGGTTGACTGGTCTCGCGCCAGGGCGGTCACAGAATTTAGCCGCTTATCGCCGTCTAAACTAATTACATGCGACTGTAATAACAGGTCTATTACTCCTTTTTTGGCTAGCTCAAAAACTTTTTCAGCCGTATCAGGAACACCTCGGAAAGTGTCGCCCCGGTGGACCAGGGTAACTTTCTGAGCAATATCTGCCAGAAACAGCGTCCAGTCCAGCGCCGAATCACCACCACCGGCCAGCACTACTTTTTTATTACGGAATGTTTCGGGGTCCTTAACAGCATATATTACCCCTTTGCCTTCAAACTCCGTCAGACGGTCAGTTTCAGGTTTGCGCGGCTCAAAACTGCCCAAGCCCCCGGCTATCACCAGAACTTTACATTTAATGATTGTGCAATCGTTGGTCATAATAATTAATGAACCTTCATCATCCCGGGCAATTTTTTCTACCCTTTCGCCTAAAGTAGACCCCGGACGAAATGGTTGTATCTGCTGCATTAGTTTCTCTATTAATTCCTGCGCCTTTATTTCTGGATACCCGGGAATATCATAAATAACGTGAGTTCGGGATAAG
>DHIR01000012.1 GCA_002403905.1 Mucilaginibacter sp. UBA4741 | reverse complement strand
TTTTAATCGCACAACACGTTATAAATGATAATTTGCTATCATACAGAAATACTAAGTCCATGGACCAATGATGAGCTGCAACAAAAAATGGAGCTTATTCCTGATGGGATTAAGCGGCAAATATTATTAAAAAGAAATCACCTGGATATGCAGCTATCTGTATGCGGTAACCTGTTGATATTAGCACTAATAAAGCATTTTGAAGTTGATCTTACCCTGGCCGAAATTGTTTACAACGATTATCAAAGGCCCTATTTTAATGATGGATTTGATTTTAACATATCACACTCGGGCAATCGTGTAGTTGGCTGCGCTACATTAAACGGAAAAGTGGGTATTGATATTGAGCTAATGAAACCCATAAACCTCAACTACAACGATTACTTTACCCCTACCGAACAGCAAAATATCCGCACTGCAAAAAACCCAGACACCGAATTTTTTAACTACTGGACACGCAAAGAAGCCCTGCTAAAAGCAGTAGGTACCGGCGTTTTTACACCATTATTGGATATTGATGTATCTGCCAATAGTTTTATTTATATGGGCGATAATTATCACTTATCGCCCATTGATATTGCTGTTGATTATAAAAGCTGCATAGCGTATACTATTGATCAGGAAATAGTTGTGAAAGCTATAATGTTTTAGTTTGACTAGCCTGCTTATCGAACAATTATTCGCGGTCCTTGCAATGCAAAATTAACGGGGACAGTGTAAGATACCCTAACCTCTCTGCCATATTGCACACCCGGTACCCAGGTAGGCGACATTTTTAGTACTCTTATGGCCTCTTCAGACAGATCTTCCCTCGGGCTGCTGGATATCACAAAATCTGTTGTTTTACCATTTCTTTCCACCACAAATTTCACCACAACTCTACCTTGAATACCATTCTGTCTGGCAGTGTTAGGGTATCTTATGTTATCACCTAAAAATTTTCCAAAGGCCGCTAAACCACCGGGAAATTGGGGTTGTATCTCGCGTTTAGTATAATTGTTAGTTACGTTATTCTCGTCAACAGATATGCCGGCTATTAGGTTCCCATCAACGTAATCCTCGGTAAAAGTTAATTTAGTTTCCTCAAACCCGCCTTTCCATTTCCCATTTTTTAGGCCATTTTTTATAATGCCTTCTTCGGTTACGTGTTTAAAATCCTGGTCAAAACCCAGGTAATAGCCATTGCTATCGGTAACCAGGGCTTTACCGGTACTATCAACACAATCTATTATCAATGCTTCTTTACCGGGTATGCACTTTTTATGGAGATATATTTTCCCGTTTCTATAGTATTGATAAGCATCGCCATCCCTGTTGCCGCCTTTATAGTTAACTACTTCTTGTTTTTTTCCTGTCGGATAATAAGTTACACATAACCCTTCAAATACCTGCGGATCAACCTGCGAACTTTTTTCACTTAGCTTTAGTGTTTTATTTTTATAATACTCGGCAACGTTATATAATATCGAGCCTGAATCTGGCTCGCTAACAACACGGATAAAATCGGCATCATCAACTTTATCTACTTTAGAACCGGAGTTCTTTAAGAAATAAACGTTTTGTTTTTTTTGGGCAACGCTTTGAGTAATATAAAAAAGGCAGCAAACAGCGGCGATAAGAAATTTTAGTTTCATGCTATGGATAAGGTTACAGGTTGCTAAAATAATAATTTAGTTAATAATATACTGGTTTAATCTTTGCGCATTTTTTTAAAATTGCACTGTACAAAACACGGGTAAAACTAAATGGCACTCCTGTTTTTGTGAGAAATGTCAGGAGTTGTTTGATTAAAGATCAGCAATTGCCCCATAGGGGCTACCTCTTTGTAGAAATCATTAATAGGCATTTCTTGCCTCGTAGAGGCTACCCATCTTTAGCAATTCACCTATCAATTTAGGGTTGCACCTACGGAGCAATTTTTCTTTTGCATTTTGTTGCTACAAATAGGTAGCTCCTATGGAGCATTCCTTTGTTTGCAGTAATTCTACTCCACTACCCTAACTTTCAAAAAACTCGGATGCTCTTTAGACGTATATATTTTATGTGTTGCCTTTTTAAAATCGCCCTCATTGGCTTTCATAATATTTACAAAAGTTTGTGGGTTACGGTCTATCAGCGGGAACCAGGTGCTTTGTACTTGTACCATAATTTTATGGCCTTTTTTAAATGTGTGTAGTACATCCTGTAGCTCAAAGTTAACCGGCGTTACCTGGCCGGGCACAAATGGCTCGGGGTGCTCAAAGCTATTGCGGTATTTACCCCGGATAGGCTCGCTGCGCACCATTTGCTCATAGCCCGCCATTTTTACGCCCGCGCCGGTAAATTTATTGTTTGACGCGGTATCAGGATAAACATCCAGCACTTTCACTACAAAATCGGCATCGGTGCCGGTTGTAGTTACTTTGAGGTTTGCCCAGATGTTGCCTGCTATGGTAACGTCTTTATCCAGCACATCGGTTTGGTAGCTTAATACATCTTTACGGTCGGCTAAAAAGCGTTGGTCGGCGGTCATGTATTCACGCTGCATGTCCATTGTTTTGTTTCTATCGGCTACAAACGGTACCGGATTAGCTGGGTCTGATACATATTCATCATAACTATCTTTCATTGCTGTAGGCGCTTTAAATGATAGCTTGCCGCCCGGTAAAAAGTATAGCTGTTTATCCTCGGTATTTCTTGGCGGCCATACATCATAGCTTTTCCATTTGTTAGTGCCGGTTTCAAAGGTCGATACATTAGGTATGGCCATAGGCGTACCCTTTAAATAATGACTAAAAAAACGATACTCAATATCATCCCGGTAATGCGGACCCTGCGGACCGCCAAAGTCCACATCACCCAAATGGTCACCTAAACCACGCGCCCAGCCGCCATGCACCCACGGGCCCATTACGAAGTATATATGTCCGTTATTAGGGTTCTTTTTTACCAGCGTTTTGTAAGTATTTATAGCGCCATACAGATCTTCAGCATCATACCAGCCACCCGTAACCAGTACCGCTGTTTTAATATCGTGCAGATGGGTTAGTACGTTGCGGTCTTTCCAATGCTGGTCGTAATCCGGGTGATCTATCATTTCGTTCCAAAGCCGAATGGTATCTTTATAATACTTATCATTAACGTGTTGTGCGATTAAAA
>DHIR01000155.1 GCA_002403905.1 Mucilaginibacter sp. UBA4741 | reverse complement strand
TGTTTTTTAATCGCACAACACGTTGGTTTATTATATTATTACAAAGTAAGAACAATGCCGAATTAAAAACTTTTAATAAATAGCTAATTATAATACTATGTTGCCATTCACAACACCCCATAAATAAAGCCGCCAAAATATCAGGCGGTTCTTTTATGGAGATATCTTTATTACTTATCCAATCCACCATGGCGGATAGCCTTAACGGGTTCAGGCCATTTAACACCCTGAACTTTCATGTTTTTTGTTTTTGCGGGATCTTCGCTTGCCATATAGGCCATTATAGCGGCTAATACCGCGTTATTGCGCAGATCGTCAAACACTATCTTATCATAGGTATCGCGGTTGGTATGCCAGGTATAGCTACCATACGCCCAGTTAAGTGATCCTAATGAGAAGCCCGGGGCGCCAACAGCGTCAAACGATGCAAAGTCTGATCCGCCACCACCTGGTGAACCCGGGAAATTAGTTTTAATGCGATTCTTAATCGTATCAGGCACTGCTGATAACCAGCGTGACAGGAATTCGCCGGCATCAGTATAACCTGACCCCGACAAGTTAACCACACGGCCGGTACCGTTGTCCTGGTTAAATAATGCTTGCAAGTTCTTTACTATTTCGGGATGATCTTCTACAAAAGCGCGTGAGCCATTCAAGCCTTCTTCTTCACTAGCCCAATGCCCAACCAATATGGTGCGCTTTGGATGAGGGTAGAATTTTTTTAATAAACGCATAGCTTCCATCATGGTTAATGTGCCTGTACCGTTATCAGTAGCGCCTGTGCCGCCATCCCACGAATCAAAGTGAGCTGATAGCATTACATATTCATCCGGCTTTTCGGTGCCTTTAATTTCGGCGATGGTGTTAAAGGTTGGCACTTCGCCTAGTTCTTTAGATTCGGTATGCAAACTTATAGTTGGGGGAGTGCCAGTCTCTGTTAAACGGTACAACACACCATAATCTTCCAGCGCAACATCAACAGTTGGTGCTTTTTTAGTATAAGCGCTAAATATTTTATCGACCCCAAAACCCGCCGACCAATAATTACTGATAATACCTACAGCCCCCGCATTCTCTAAAGCTATTGGCAATGTGCGGCCTGTATACCCGGTCTTTTTGATCCGCTTGGCCCAGGCTGCTGTTTCAGCTATGCGATCGGCTTTCATTTTTTCTATGGATTCTTTTAAACCAAATTCTGTCCAGTTCTCATCCGGGCGGCCCGTTGGCTGGCACATAGATATCAGCACTATTTTACCTTTAACATTCGGCAACCATTTTTGAAATTCAATTGAGTCGGCCAGATCTGGTATAATTATGGTTTCGGCGGTAACTGTCTTTTTGCCCATGCCGGGGCTCCATGCCAATTGTGTGCCTTCTAATGATTTTACGCGTGGCGATATCATATCAATATGCGATATCCCTCTTTCCCATCCGCGCCATACACCCCAGTTTTCTTTATGGGCGGGTATATCCCAGCTTTTGTATTTCTCTATGGCCCAATCGGCAGCTTTTACCATTTGTGGTGTGCCTACTAAACGGGGGCCTACGCCATCAAAAAGCTCGTGAGCCAATGGTTGTAATTGGGAGTTAGTTGCCTCTTCGTTCATTATCCCATCTATGATAGATCGATTAGGCGTTTGGGCGAAGATTAGGCTGCTGCTAAGCATTAAGCCGGCAAAAGACATAGCGATTTTAAGCCGGTTGGTAAAGCGGTGAGTGAGTTCAGTTTTCATGAACCCAAATTAAAAATTTGAGGTGAGGTATGCTAATTTATTTTCAGGTGAAGGAGTTATTTTGTTCGTTTCCCTTTTTTTCCTCATTTTTGATTACTACTATTTAAAACATTAACCGATGAAAAAAACGCTAACCTTCATTGCTATTTGCCTGGCAACATTTACTGTTAAAGCACAGATCCCTAATTTTAGTTCAACTCAGCACATCGACCAGGAATTTGGCCTCGGCACCATCAGTATCACTTATGGCCGCCCGAACTTAAAGGGCCGGAAGATATTTAACAATATTGAGCCTTTTGGACAGGTTTGGCGTACGGGTGCAAACTCGGCTACTATCCTTAAACTTACAGATACAGTTATCATGGAAGGCCACAAGGTATTACCGGGCGAATATGCTTTATTCACCATCCCCGGTGCTACAGAGTGGACGGTAATTATCAACAAAACCGCCAAACAATGGGGAGCCTACTCGTATGACCAAAAACAAGACGTATTACGTTTTAAAGTAAAACCTTATAAACTGGTCGCGCCGTTAGAAACTTTAACTATACAATTTGCTGATGTAAACGTAGACAGAGGAATCCTTCAAATACTATGGGAAAACACCGGTTTATCCATCCACCTAAAAGCTGATGTAAACGCAAGAGTAATAGCAAATATCAATAAAATGATGAAGGGCAAAGACAAGCCTTATTATGTTGCTGCGGTATGGTATTACAACCATAACCTGGATATGAAAAAAGCATTGGTTTGGATGAACGAAATGGAAAAAGTACAACCTGATGCCTATAACGTAAAATACTGGAAAGGCAGGATCTTATTAAAGCTTGGCGATAAAAAAGGTGCTATTGCTTCAGCAAAAATGGGACTGGCAATTGCCGAGAAAGATGGTAATTCAGAATATATCCGAATGAATAAAGAGGTGCTGCGCGATGCGGGGGCGATAAAATAAAACTAATTGATGTGGTAGGCCTGATTATACAAAGCTCACCACATCAATTACTGCCATTACAGATACGCCTTTAAGCAACAGCACTTTGTTTGAATTATAGCCACGGTTATTGTAGGTACGGTCTTCATCTACCACCGAGCAAAAATGAACAAGGTCTGCTTCTACCCGCCAATCTGCCGGCACGGCTATAGTTACCTCGCCAAATGCCTGCGATATATCCAGTGTAACAATGCCTGTTATATCCGCATAAGTAAAATCCAATTCGGTACTGCCGAATATGTTTTGTATGCGCCCGCCTTTAAAATTTTTTGAAAGGATGGTTCTTTTAACACCGCCAAATATCGTGGTGGTATTTAAGTAGTCCCCTCTGTTGGTGGTTATAGTCCCTGATAGTATATTCATGAGTTGTTGATTTTGTTATTTCAAAACTTAATTGATTAACGCCTGCAGGAAAGGCAATGTCTGCCGGTTACTAAAAGTTTTCGGTAAAAGCGGGGATTATGTCGGTAAATTCCAAATGTGCGAAAATCAACTTTTGGGTTATCAGCTATAAAGCCTGTAACATTATAACTATTAATAAGTCTTACAGTTAGTTATGATTTATATTAAAAAAGCGGTTTACTCAATCGTGCTAATCTTATTATCCGTAGGTGCTTATAGCCAATCCCCTACAATAAAAAACAGTAGTGACACTACTAAATTAAAGCAGGTAACTATTGTTGGCAAAACGCCACCTGTAGAACACAAACAAGGCAAAACCATAATAAATGTTGAAGTTGCGGCAAGCAACGCGGGCACAACGGTGTTAGAGGTGCTAGAGAAATCGCCGGGTATTACTGTTGACAGGAACGGCGGTATTGCCATGCAGGGTAAAACAGGGGTTTTGGTGATGATAGATGATAAGCCTACCTATCTTTCCGGGTCCGATCTGAATAACTTATGCGAATCAAGGGTCAAAACAT
>DHIR01000193.1 GCA_002403905.1 Mucilaginibacter sp. UBA4741 | reverse complement strand
TGCTTTAAATATTATAGATAAGTAGCTAGATGCTTCTGACTACCGGGATATTAAGCATGATTGCGAGCGGCAGGTATCAATAATTGAAGGAAAGCTGGTTGAATTGTCCAGTAAATCAAGCGGCATCGGGCCGCTTTTAGATAAGGCTTTGAATAATATGGCAAGATTGCCTGAAATATATCAAAATGCTGATCCTCAGGGTAAAAGGCATATCATTAGTTCGATGTACCCCGAAAATCTCACTTTTGATGGCGAGCAACATCGAACTACGAGGGTTAATGAAGCAATCCGCGTTTTTGATAGCGTGAGGGCACTTTTTGAGGCAAAAAATAAGGGCAAATCAACTGTAAAAGTCGACTTGCCCAGTCAGGTAGCGGGGAGCAGGATCGAACTGCCGACCTTAGGGTTATGAATCCTACGCTCTAACCATCTGAGCTACCCCGCCATAATATGGTTGCCTTTTTAAAAAGGTTTGCAAATATAGGGAAAATTCGTTTCCTTTAGAAAAAATGTTAATATTGTGGCTTAAGCCCTGAATTATAGACCCCTTATGTCTGAGAAGAAAAAATTTAATATTGAGTATGAAATAAAATCGTCGCCACGAATATTATATACTTTCCTAAATGAGCCCAACGGGCTTACCCAATGGTTTGCTGATGATGTAAGCGTACGCGACCAGATTTATACCTTTACCTGGGATGGTGAACAGCAAAAGGCCAAGCTAATGGCTATAAAAGAAAACAAACTGGTAAAATTTAAATGGGATGATGACGAGCCGCAGTGCTATTTCGAAATGGAAATAATACAGGACGAGCTTACCAACGATGTTGCTTTAAGTGTTACTGATTTTGCCACCGAAGAAACTATTGGCGAGCGCAAACTGATCTGGGATAACCAGATACAATACCTTATTAGCGTACTGGGCGCATAAAGCTTTAATTATTTCGTTATTTTTGTAACGTGAAGAAGCTGCACCTTTTATTACTCAAATCTTTCATCAGGCCATTTTTAGTGACCTTTATGATAGTGATGTTTGTGTTGCTAATGCTATTTCTGTGGAAATACATTGATGACCTAATAGGTAAAGGCTTTGAAATACCTGTTATTTTAGAGTTAATGCTATATGCCTCGGCTACAAATGTGGCTATGGCGCTGCCGTTATCTGTATTACTGTCATCCATTATGACCTATGGCAGCCTGGGCGAAAACTATGAGCTGGTTGCTATTAAATCTGCAGGTATATCATTAAACCGGGCGGTATACCCCATGTTTGTGGTAGTGGTGTTACTAAGTGTCAGCGCGTTCTTCTTTTCTGATTATATGCTGCCAAAGGCCAATCTTAAATATTTCTCTTTATTGTACGATGCCCGTAACCAAAAGTCGGCCAATTTTTTGCCCGAGGGTGTATTTAGCAACAGTTTCCCCAACTTTACTATCCGTGTAGATAAAAAAGATGAGGACGGGCAAACATTGCACGGCCTTACTATCTATAAAAAAGCTACAGATAGTGGACCGGCATACGTAATGAAAGCAAAAACAGGCAGGATGTACCGCTCGAACGATAACCGTTATTTGGTCATCGAGCTTGAAGATGGTATAAGTTATTCAGAACAGCCTGGTGGCAATAATTTTAATCCAAATCCGCGCCAGGTATTTACCCGTTCCAGGTTTAAATCGCGCCGTGATAAGCTTGACCTAACCGGGCTTGCATTTAAGCGTACCGACGAAAATGGTTTTAGCAAAGCTTTCCAGATGATGGACAGAAGGCTGTTAAAAGATACCATGAGGCTTATGAGCCGACTTATCGATAGCACAGGCAAGGCCAATTACCAGGTAACCACGGCCTTTATTAAATACTTTTCTATACCCGCAAAGTCAGACGCTTTAAAAACTTATGTTGCCTATAAACATGGCGCTATGGATTATGGTGATAACTCTGCAAAATCAAGCTATATTACCAACGCCATAAGCGAAGCCAGGTCCATCCAGGACTTGATGAAAGCACGTGCCGATCGTATGGACGAACTGGTAAAAAACCGGCGAAGTGCTTATGCGCAATACCAGGTAAAGTTTACGCTTTCGGTATCATGTATAGCGCTGTTTTTAATTGGGGCACCAATGGGGGCAATTATCCGTAAAGGCGGGTTGGGTTTGCCGGTAGTTATTTCGGTGATCTTCTTCCTGCTGTTTTATATCATTAAAACTATCGGAGAGAAATCCGCGCATGAGGGTAGTTTATCGGGCATTGTCGGGGCGTGGATATCCATCATAGTTATAACCCCGATAGGTATATTCTTGTCCTATAAAGCAGCTACCGATTCTGCATTATTTGATATGGAATTATACAAACGTTTTTTCAATAACCTTTTCAAACTAAATAAAAAGGAAGACGGCGTTGAAAAATAGTTAATAGAGTTTTTATAGTTCTATTATGTCAACTAATTAAATCTTAATGGTAAATAAATGCAATCAAATAGAGTAACAAAATATTTTTTTGCTGATAAGGCTTGGTGGCTTTTTGGATTTATGTTAATTGTAAATTTTGCACAGTCACTATTCTCGCCTTTATTAAATGACGAACCTTATTACTGGCTATATGCTCAATACCCCAGCTGGGGGTACTTTGATCATCCGCCTATGATAGCTTTTTTAATAAAAATAGGCAGCTCCATATTTAATAATGAAATAGGGGTTAGGTTATTAAGCTCGATAATTGGCAGTTTAACTTTTTACCTCATTTATAAAATTATAGAGGGCGAGGCCGAAAAGTCCATTAATTTTAGGCTGATATCGCTGTTACTGCTTTCGTCAATATTCTTGAATCTATACTCGTTTTTGGCTATCCCGGATACGCCAATGCTGTTTTTTGCAGTATTGTTCCTTTACACTTATCGCAGGTATTTAAATGCAGATAGCTTTTTAAATGCAGCTATATTAGGCATAGTAACCGCGTTACTATTATACTCTAAATATCACGGTATATTATTAGTTGGCTTTACCATATTATCTAACAGGCGACTGGTTTTTAAAAGGTCGTTTTATATTGTTTTTGCAATAGCTGTACTTTTATATATACCCCATGTTTATTGGGAAGCGCAAAATGGTTACCCCACTATAATTTTCCAGTTTTTTGAGCGGGCCAACGCATTTGATATACAACATGTGTTAAGTTACCTGGGCGAACAGGCTGCGGTTACCGGGCCGGTAATTTTGTTGCTGTTCAGTATTTTATATAAACCCAAAAATCAGTTTCAAAAAGCGCTAAAGTACAATGTGATAGGGGTTTTCCTTTTCTTTTTGCTTTCATCGTTAAACGAAATGGTAAATGTGCATTGGACCGCCATAGCATTTCCCGCTATGCTTTGCCTGGCATATTTGTATACCGAATCTATTAAGATCAATAAGAAATTTATCTATGGGGCTTTGATCTTCAACCTGATAGTGGTTATACTTTTCAGGCTGAATTTGATCTTTGATTTTAGGCCGATATCAAACTTTAACGATAAAAATCCAAAATTGATGGTATCTATGCTAAAAGCTAAGTCAAAAGGTTATCCTTTGGTTTTTAGTAATATGTACAATGAGCCTTCATATTTTAGGTTTTATACCCATGATGAATGTTTTGCCGTAAATGATATCTGGTTTAAAAAAACACAATACAATTATCTGCCCCAACTGGAAGAAAAATTTGAGGGAAAGGCTGTTAGCTATGTTTCTGACGGGCCAATTGACAAATCAAGCGAAGATGTAAACGTACCCCACGGAAACAAGTATTTCATTACCATCATCCCCGAGTTTGCATCTTTTAATAATATAAAAGTAAAGGTATTAGATGCTACAGCTTTAGTTGCATCGGCAACCGCTGTTCTGCAGGTATCCATCAAAAGTAAATTAAACCTTCTTGAAAGAAAATTATTTAAAATAAAAGGCGCTTATTTAGTGTTGGTACTTATCAATAATAAAACCAACATACCTACCTATTATCAATATAATAATGCCCTGGATATAGCTGATGAAACACCATTTAATTTTAAATTTATGACCCCTGCCCAGGCCGGCGAATACAGATATGTACTTTCATTTGTAACAATGGGCCAAAAAACCGTGCATTTTAACAGTAACATCTATAACTGCACTATAAAGGCCCGTTAAAAAATCTAATGCCATTATTATTTACAAAGCACAGACCCGAATATTTTTATTATCTTATAACTTTGTTGTTATAAGCTGCGTATTGTTAAATATGAAGCTGCCAAATATGATAAAATGCTAAACACCATACCAGAAGCCATAGAAGCTATAAAAGCGGGTAAAATTATAATTGTTGTTGATGACGAGGATAGAGAGAACGAGGGTGACTTTTTAACGGCTGCACACTATGCCACGCCAGAAGCTATAAACTTTATGGTACATCATGGTCGTGGACTGGTTTGCGCGCCAATTACACAACAACGTGCTACAGAGCTTGAACTGGAGCCCATGGTGAGCCATAACACAACATCATACGAAACCAATTTTACAGTTTCTGTTGATCTGCTTGAAGGTTGTACTACCGGCATATCGGCTACTGATCGATCAAAAACGGTAATGGCTTTAATTGACCCGGCTACCAAGCCAGAGGATTTAGGAAGGCCGGGACACATATTCCCGCTGATTGCAAAAAATGGCGGTGTATTGCGCAGGGCCGGGCATACCGAGGCAACTATTGATTTTGCTGTATTGGCAGGATTAGAACCTGCGGGGGTTATATGCGAAATAATGACCGAAAACGGCGATATGGCCCGCCTGCCTGAACTATTAGAAATAGCCAAGACATACGACCTTAAAATAGTATCAATAAAAGACCTTATCGCTTATAGGCTGGATGTTGAGACCATGATCAAGAAGGAAGTAGCTGTAAGGCTGCCTACCGAATGGGGTGATTTTGAAATGATAGCTTATACACAACTCAATACCAGCGAAAACCATATTGCTTTGGTGAAAGGTACCTGGGAACCCAACGAACCAATTTTAGTGCGTGTACACAGCTCATGTGTTACAGGTGATATATTTGGATCATGCCGTTGTGATTGCGGCCCACAGCTGCACAAATCAATGGAGATGATAGCTAAAGAGGGTAAAGGCGCCATTATATATATGAACCAGGAGGGCCGGGGTATTGGCCTTGTAAATAAATTAAAAGCTTATAATCTACAGGATAATGGCTTTGATACCGTCGAGGCTAATATTAAACTTGGTTTTGGTATGGACGAGCGCGACTATGGTATTGGCGCGCAAATACTGCGCAGCCTGGGCATATCAAAAATGCGTTTAATGAGCAACAATCCTAAAAAGCGGGCCGGTTTGATCGGGTACGGATTAGAGGTGGTTGAAAATATCCCTATCGAAATTGCTTCAAACCCACATAACGAGGCATACCTAAAAACTAAACGCGACAAGATGGATCATACCATCATGCGCGATCATTAATTATCGTCTTCGTCTTTTTTTGCCGGTTGCGTAGGTGTAAGCGGGGTAGTAGTTGTAGTGTTGCCCGGCGATAACGGTGTGCCTGTTGGTGTTGCCAGTGGGGTAACCAGGGCACGTTTGCGTTTGCTGATAAACATGTTCCGTATAAACTCGCCAAAAGTATCAAAATCGCGTTGGTAAACAAGGCCGACTCCGTTTACATATTGCGGCGCTAACTGGTCAATAACATTTAAAGTAGTATTTAATACCCGGTAAGAGTAGCGTGCTGTAAGCGTACCATCCGGCCGTATAAGGTATGATGTTTCAAAATCCTTGGTCAGGTTATTAAAGTTTGAATTTAATAAGGTAGTGCTGTTATTAAATAATGTATTGCTACCGGTATTATTAAATAAACTTCCGTTAATTAACAGCCTGTTATTTAAGAATTTCAATGATGCGCTGGCATCATTGAATGAGCGTATGTTAAAATCAAAGTGATTAATATTTGATTGCGCTATAATGCTATTTAATTTATTAAAAGCAAACTCGCTCACCGCGCTACTGGCTGTGCCCAATACCTGGTTAGTTATATTATTATTACCGCCCGATGCAAAATTACGGGTCACAATAACGCTTAACGCCTGCTGATTGCGATTGTTGGCATCAGCAAGGTAGGTTGCCAAATCATCTTTTATGGATGGGTTGGTAGGGAAGTTTAAATTAAAGTTGATGTCTGGATGTATCAGGGATTTGGTAATGATCAACTCGGCTTGTACTAACTCCGTAACATTACCGGTGTTGCCACTTTTGCCATCAGCAAAGCCGGCGGCCGCGTAAAGCGGTTTAGTTGTCGCACGTACCTCGTAAATGGCATGCAGGTTAATTTCGGCATTGCTGGGGTTACCCGTCCAGCGGATGGTGCCACCCTGGTTTACCGAGAAGTTTTTACTGATAAAGTTTTTAGCGGTAAATTCAAACTTACCAGATGTGATTAAGAAATCGCCAAACATATCAAAATCGCCCAGGCTGTTTATGCGCAGGGTTAAATTTTTTGCCTGGCCAGAGCCGGTTAATACCCCATAATCAGTAGTAATCTTAACAATAGATTTTTCATCAACCGATAATTCTAAATTTAAAGTTACACCGTTAAATGCTTTAGTCTTATCTATCTTGAGCCCGGTTGTATCTTTATGGCTTACAAATTTTATAAAATCATAATCGCTAACGGTTGTTGAAGTATTAAGCGGGATATTAAATATGGTGCCGGCTTGGGTGGTGGCTTTAATATTGATATTCATGTTATCAACAGGGCCGGCAAATTTAAAATCGCCGGTGGCATAGGCTGTACCAAAATACTGGTGATTATCCTTGAAAGCCGTATTTAACGCCATTAGGTTGGTAGCTTTCAAGTCAACATCAAGCGTTGGGTTTGATAGATTATTCAGGTCAATTTTCCCAATAGCTGTTCCTTGGCCACCATGCGCGTCTTTTAATACCATATTATTGATATTGATAACACTATTGTTTACGCTTAACTTATCATTTACCGTATAGGATGTTTTTAAATAATTTATAGTAACGCCCGTGTTAGCTAATGTAACATCGCCGTTTAACTCTGGTTTTGCCAGCGACCCTGTTAATTTAAGGTTGGTTGATACGGTGCCTTGTAGGTTAGTTACCAGGCTTTTTACAAAAGGCTCAAAAATTATGGCCTCGGTTTGGGTCATTTTAACATCAAAGTCGAGCTTGTCATCAGTGCCTTTACCAAGGTAATAGGCTCCGCCAATATTAAGCGTTTCAAGCCCGCGGTTAAGTATATTGATATTTACATTGGCCCGGCTACGCTCATTATCTAAATTTGATACCACCTTTATATTACCCACCATGGTTTTATTCATTTTAAATGAATCAATATTAAGGTGCGCGTCAATCCCTGGCGATTTCAGGATGGAGCTAAACAACACATCGCCGTTCATGGTACCACTCAGTTTAATATCCGAAGCTTTGGTAAGCTCGTCAAGTGTACCCATGCTAAACTTACTGAATGATAATTTTAATTTATCAGCAGGATTATCTGAAATAAATCCGTCTATCCGGGCTCTTTGTGCACCGTTAGAAAGCTCAAAGCCCTCTACCTGTGTTTTGCCGTCGAGCAAACGTATCCTCACTTGTTCCTGCAAGCGCCATTTTTGATGTTCCAGAATAATATCTGATGGCAGTAACATTAGCTTGGCGGTAGTATCCTTGCCAAACTGAACCAAACCATAAAGATCCAGCTGATTGGCCGCGTCTTTATCAGCTAACTTGATATTGAATTTTAAACTATCCTTATTAATGAAATTTGTAATGTCTATATTTTTAATGAACAAATCTTTACTAAGGTCGATCTGTTTTAAGGATAAGTTTATGCCCAGGTAATCGCCGCTTGTGCTTTCATCCAAAATAAAATCATGAAAAACTATCTTTTTATAGGTGATAGTTTTGATATAACCATTAATGCTCGCGGTTTTATCGACCGAGTTAAATTTGCCTATAAACGTGCCCTGCTCAGGTATTTTAAGATCGGGCAGGAAGATGGCCGTAAGCGGGTCAAGATTCTTTATCTTCAGGTTTAACTCAAAATTCTGCGGTTTTGGTGGTGTAATATCTGTTTGTAATGATGGTATGTATTTTTTAGCAATGGTTTTAAAGTAGGATGGCAAAGTGGCCAGGTCATAACTGCCCTTAATACTGCCATCAATAGCATCAGACTGTATGGCTATCAGCCTTGAATCGCCTTTACCAGTTGCCGAAAGATATACGGAATCAAGCAAATAATTATTACGCGGGTCAATTATCCTGATAGGGGACAAAAGAATATTGCCTTCGAAGTTTTTAAGATTATCGCCAGAGAATTTTGTTTTGATCTGCGCGCTTATAATAATAGTGTCTTTAATTAATTTTAAGGTATGCAGGTTGGCATCCTGCACGTTAGCAGCAAAATTATATACCGGCAGGGTTGGGTTAAAATCAAGACTGCCTTTACCATCAAACTTTATGCTTTTATCGTTTATAGTTAGTTTGGCATCTATCTTTTTGCCGGCGTAAGTACCGTTTACGGCTATGTTTTTATAGTCGTAATTTTTAAAATTGAAATAGGCAATATTGGCACTTACATTTTCATTGAGGTTTTTCATCGCGTCGCCGCTGCCTTTAATATTGGCTTTAAATGTTGTGCGGCCTATTGTGGTATCGCCTATTAAACTACCCAGGTTAAAATCATAAGCATCAACAGTACCGCTATAGCTTGGCGTACCTGCTTTGCTTGTTTTAAGTTTAATGTCAGGGTCAAACCTGCCCAACTGTGTTTTAAATGTGCCCGATGCTGCAAAATCGTTTTGCAATCCCTTAAATTTCCCGGTGAAGTTTACGTTGCCAAACTTGCCAATAATAACGGGGGCAACGGCTTTCGGGTCGCCGGTAAAATGGCTATATAAATAATCAAGGTCTTTTTTGTTGGTAGCTATCTGGTTAAATTTCAGATCGAGGAATGTCTTATCCCAATGTGGCAATCCTTTTAAATTAAAATTGCCTTTAACAAAGGTGGCCTGCCCTGCAGTAATAGTAAGGCTTGTGGCCTTTAAGTTATTTACCGCGCCCTGTATATGGCCGTCAACACCCAACTCAAAATTTACTTTTTCAAGTCCACTGGTAAAAAAGGCAATATCTGTTGATGAAATATGTGATGACCTGAAATTGCCATCCATATATATCTTACTGGTAAAGTCGCTAAAATCTTTAAACGACTTAAACTGCATGTCTAAACGGTTTTTAATTATAGACCGTGGGGTTTCAATAAATAAGTGCTGTGCCAGTATTCGATTCGAGTCTATAGTAGTAACAGCTGTGTAGTCTTTTAAATAAAAGCCGCCTTTCTCTTTCAGGGTTAAATGCTGTACATCGCCCATAAATAAGTGATGGAACAAATCCATATTATTAACTACTACACTAAAGTTGTGTACGTCAAGATCGTCAAAATTTATCCCGTTAACCTTGTCGTGTTTTTTTAGATCCTTAAAGCGGAAATGGAAATTATTGATAACCGATTTCTCAAACGTTAAGGTCCAAGGTTTGCCGGGTGTGGTTTTGGCGGTGTCTTTTGATTTTAAACTATCTAATACAAACTGTAAGTTAGTAACTCTATTTACATAATTTTTAAGATAGATAGAACCATTATCTAATTGGATTAAAGCAAAATCGATCTTGCGATCGCTGATACTGCTAAAAAGTGAGAATCCGTTAAGTTCAACTGTAAGTTTGGGGGCGCGTACTAACGTATCACGTTGCTTATCCAGCACATAAAAATCCTCTAACACAACTGATGTAAAAGGCTTAATATATAAGCTCTTTACGTTAACCTCTGTACCCAGTTTTTTAGATAGATAAGCCGTAACCTTTTTTGCCGCCCAGGTTTGTACCGGCTTGTACTGAAACAACAGCAACAATATGCTCGCTGCCAGTAGCAGGAACAATACTATACTTAGGGCTATTTTTAGTACTTTTTTAATAACTTTGAAGTTTAATTATGGATTTATTGAATTACAGAATTATTGAATGCTTTATGTATTAATAATAAACCAGTAACTCAATAACTCATTTAGTTTAATATTGATTTATTAATTGTTAAATTTTGTTGGGTTTACCCATATAATTCAATAACTCAATAATTCAATAACTCAATAATTCAATATGCCGCTCGTAATATTAGCCATCGAATCTTCATGTGATGATACCTCTGCCGCGGTGTGTGTTGATGGTGTTATGTTAAGCAATGTTATTGCTAACCAATCTATACACGAAGCTTACGGAGGTGTTGTTCCTGAGCTTGCCTCAAGAGTTCATCAGCAAAATATTGTTCCGGCTGTACAACAAGCATTAATAAACGCAAAAGTAAGCAAAAATGCTGTTGATGCGGTAGCTTTTACACGCGGCCCCGGACTTTTAGGTTCCTTACTGGTTGGCGTGTCATTCGCTAAGGCCTTTGCATTGGCAAAAAACATTCCAATTATTGAGATTAACCACATGCAGGCGCATGTACTGGCACATTTTATTGGCGACAGGAAACCTTCGTTCCCGTTTTTATGCCTTACGGTATCGGGCGGGCATACCCAGGTAGTTTTGGTAAAAGACTATTTTGATATGGAAGTAGTGGGCCAAACACTGGATGACGCCGCAGGCGAGGCCATGGATAAAACCAGCAAAATATTGGGTTTACCCTATCCGGGCGGGCCATTAATTGATAAACACGCGCGTTTAGGTAGCCAGGATGCTTATAAATTTCCAGAGCCGCAGATAACCGGTTTTAATTTTAGCTTTAGCGGGTTAAAAACCTCTATCCTTTATTTTATAAGAGATAAAGTTGCACTTAACCCCAACTTTATTGCCGAAAATTTAAATGATATTTGCGCATCGGTTGAAAAACGGATAGTTACCATATTGCTCAATAAGCTAAAAAAAGCGGCAGATTTTTATGGTATAAAGGACATCGCTTTGGCAGGAGGGGTGTCGGCCAATACCGGCTTGCGCCAGGGACTACAACAAATGGGCGATAAAAACGGCTGGAACTGTTTTATACCCGAAATGCAATACTGTACAGATAACGCCGCCATGATAGCCATTGCCGGCCACCATAAATATTTAAAAGGCGAGTTTGCCGAACAAAACATAGCACCGTTGGCAAGGATGCCGATGTAGTAAGTATGAATTACTGAATTATAGAATTATTGATTTAATAATTCAGCAATTAAAACAACTCAATAATTCATCAATTCAATAACTCAATAATTATGTCTGCTCCTTCAATTATATTCTGGACAATCTTTGTACTGCCGATGGTGGCATTTTTAATTTGGCTGATGCGCCAGGATAAACGCAAGGGGTGGATAGGATTGGTCGTATTGGCTATTACTGTTATTGGGGCTATTGTTTATACGGTCATAAAAAATGATGGGAAGCAAGATTCCCCAACTACGCAAACGCAGCAGCCGGTGAAGTAGGGGCGGATGTTTAGTTGAGTTCGAAGGGATTTACAACACTCAATTCTGATGCCCTGTTAAACCCATTGTCATTAGTAATTAATATGAGGCCACTTATAATGGCTGTTGCTGCAATTATCGAATCAGGCAGTTTTATATTGTATGTTTTACGTATATCAATCGTTTTTGACTTTACAGCAGTATCTAACTCAAAAACTACGCAGTCTGCTACAAAGCTTTTCAGGATGTCTAAATCATTACTTGTCGCAGCTTTCCAGCATTGGAGTTCAATCTCGGTAATAACAGAAATTGTTGGTTTATCAGTGTTGATAATGTTACTTAATGATGCTTGTACATCATCAGGAAAATTCTTTTGGAGATAGTAAATAACGGTATTGGTATCCCACAGATATTTTAATCCTATTCGTTACGTAAATCTCTAAGTTGCTTATCTACTTCTTCTATGGATTGTTTGGTCATCGAACCACTGTACTTTTTGGCAAAGTCCTTAATTGGTCGCCCTGTTACTTCTTTGTCGTCCTGAATGCGAATTATCTTCAACGCTTCCAAATCTCTCAACAAATTCACTGCCTTATCGTCCAATATATCTAATGTTACAGTTCTCATATCCTTCGCTTAAAATAAATTTACAAATTATTTATACCGATAGCAAAATATTATAGTTAAACCCCTGATTCCAACAAGCTCAAGGGCTTGCTACTTGTTTCCCCTTCAGGAGGTTAGGGGGCTAAATTCATAACCTTCCTTGCTCCAATACTCCAATGCTTTCGGCAAAGCATACTCCAATCGGTCAAACGCTTTCAGGCTATCGTGAAAAAGGACAATATCGCCATTGATAGTGTTTTTTATAACATTATCCAGGCATTGCCCGGGTTTTAGGTTGATGTCAAAATCGCCGCTTAAAATGTTCCACATAATGAGTTGCAGATCGGGTTTGGCTTGTTTTAACAGTTTTGTTTGCGATCTTTTTATCCGTCCATAAGGTGGGCGAAACAGGTTTGTGCCAATTAATTCATCCGCCAGTAAAAAATTATCCAGATAGATTTTATCGTCAGTTTTCCAGCCTTTAAGGTGGTTATAGGTATGATTGCCTATGGCATGGCCATCAGCCTTTACCTGTTCAAATATATCCGGATGCTTGCGTATATTGTCGCCAATACAAAAAAAGGTGGCTTTGGCATGGTACTGTTTTAAAATATTTAATACAAACGGTGTAACAATAGGTATAGGTCCATCGTCAAAAGTGAGATAAATGCAACGGTTGGCCTTGTTTACATCCCACGTTAGTTGGGGATACAGCTTTTTAAGCAGCCAGGGAGTTTTAACCAGGTACATTTTGGATAGGAGCTTTTAGACGTGAGATATGAGAAAAGAGTTATTAATTATGATTTTATCCTGTAAACACTCAAATCTAACATCTCAAATCTAACATCTCAAATATTTGATGAATAAGTTTATGACACAATTTATATTTAAACCGTTAACTATGCTAAGCCTGCTGCTTACTACATTAGTAGGCTTCACCGCAAAGGCGCAGGAAAAAATAACCCTGCAAATGGCGGTAGACAGGGCATTGGCAAACAACCTTACCATTAAACAAGCCCAGGTTAACGAAGCAATTGGCACTGCCGACTTACAACAATCTAAAAATAACATGTTGCCTAGTTTAAATGCCAGTACATCTGGCGGGTATAACTTTGGTCGTAGCCAGGTTGCGGGTTCGTTTACCTATACTTCGTCAACATCATTAAATATAAATGGCAATGCCCAATTACAGCTTACTGTTTATCAAGGCGGTATATTGCGTAACCAAATTATACAAAACAGGTTATTGCTTGATGTTAATAAAAGCCAAACAGCTAAAGTTAAAAACGACTTAGTATTAAGTGTGGTAACTGATTACCTGCAAATATTAACTAACCAGGATTTGGTTACTGCTGCTAAACAACAAATTGATATTGCTAGCCAGAACTTAGATAAATCAAATATCAGCTTTAAAGTAGGCAACCAAACATTGGCCGATCTTTCGCAGGCTAAAGCGCAGGTATCAACCGCTAATTTAAATTTAACTACTGCGCAGAACCAGCTTGATCTATCTGTATTGATACTGAAACAGTATATGGAAATGAATCCATATACCGACATTATAGTTGAACGCCCGGATATCAGTAAGCTTACTGATATTAAAACAGTATACGATGCTAACGAGGTAGTTAAAACCGCATTAGGTGTTAACCCTGATATTCGTTTAGCCGAAACGCAGCAAAAAACTTATGAGCATGCCATCAGGATAGCTAAGGGATATTTTTACCCAACAGTTAGTTTATATGGAGGTTTAGCATCCAGTTATTCGGATCGATTAAATCAAAGAGTTATTGGCCAAACAGCCATTACCCAACAAATAGGTATAGTGCAGGCTACCAGCCAGGCAGTAGTAACCGCTTACAATCAGCCGATATATGGTCCATATTCGGCGTTTAGCCAGATCAATGATAACTTTAACCAATCAATAGGGTTAAGCGTGCAGATACCTATCTTCAACCGGTTTAATACCCGTACAGCAGTGCATAAAGCAGAGTTGAACTTTAAGAACGCACAACTAAGTACACAGATCGCTAAAAATAATTTAAGTAAAACCATTATCCAAGCAGTGCTTGATCTGCAATCAGCCGAAAAACAATATCAATCGGCAACGCAAACTTTCGAGGCTAACAAAGACGCGTTGAATGTAACCAAACAACGCTATGATGTTGGCCTGGTAAACTCGCTTGATTATAATA
>DHIR01000024.1:894-10472 GCA_002403905.1 Mucilaginibacter sp. UBA4741 | reverse complement strand
CATCTATTTTTAAACAGGCTCTTAGTAAAAACAAAAACGTTCAACATATAAATGGCCCCACAAATTTTGTACTTGTGGGGCCATTTATATCATTAATTTGGTATTAAGGTTTAGTTGTTTTTTTATTTGCCTTGGTGTAAAGTAATATAACACCGTCTTTAGCTTTTTGGCCGTATAGGTTTGTGGCGGTTTGATCTTTCAGCACTTCCATCCGTTCAATAGTTTTCATATCAATACTTTTAAGGTCGTTACTAGCCTTACCATCTACAAATACAAGCGGGGTGCCCTGTAGCCCAATACTTTGCAAGTCTAGCACATTTACCTGTTTCTCTTTTTTACTGGTGATCAATATAACACCATATTTACCCCTATCGCCATAAAGTTTTGTTGCTGTTTCGTCTTTCAGTATTTCCATCCTTTCAATTTTATCTTGCGGGATCAATGATAATGGACTTCCGGTGGCTTTAACTTCTACACCATCTAAAATGTAAAGCGGTGGCGGGTTGTTACTATGGTCTCCTATCCTCGTTTCCTTCTTAGCCGGTTCATCATTTTCTTCACCTAAAGCATAATTGATAGGTACGGTATATGATACCCTTACCACTCTGTCGTCTTTATAGCCCGGTTGCCATTTAGGTGATATCGATAGTACCCTTACGGCTTCCTTAGCCATTGTTTCGCTTGGGGCACGTACCGATTTGATGTCTGTCAAAGTCCCATCAGTCTCTACAACAAATGTACAAATTACCCTGCCTGATCTGCCTGCTTCGCGATCTTCTTTAGGAAAACGAATAGTATTGCTTAAATATTTTCCAAAAGCCTCCAGCCCGCCCGGGAACGAAGGTTGTCTATCAACCTGCGCATATATTTTGTTGGCATCGCCGCCGTCAATTGTTTTAGGCAAAGTAAACGCTATAGGTACAGTATAAGCTACCCGTACTACATGGTTATTTTGTATCCCAGGCTTCCATTTTGGCGATCTTAACAACACTCTTATGGCTTCGGCTTTTAAAGTTTCGCTGGGGCCGCGCACGGCTTTAACGTCAGATAAAGTTCCATCCGTTTCAACTACAAATGTCACTATCACCCTGCCTTCAATTTTGTTTTCCTTGTCAATGGTGGGGTATTTAATATTGTTAGCAAGGTACTGGCCAAATGCCTGGTATCCGCCCGGAAAACCTGGCTGTTCTTCGACCTGCGAAAACACAGGACCTTTTTTAGGTACTGTATCCACATTAATCTCAGGCGAAATATCTTCTGCAATCTTAATGTATTTAGGCTCGATCGGTTTATTCTCTGCCGGTATTTTGGCATTATCTGTCATCACGTCAACTACATCTGCTGCAGGTTTCAGTAATAAATGTTCTGTTTTTTTGTTGATAGCGGCAACGGCCTTACTATTGTTTACGGTGGCGGATGAAAATATCAACATTAAAATAAATAGCGGTGCCGATAGCCCGTATTTAGCTAGCGCTATACGCTGTGATCTGTTTTTTTGTAACATCATGATACGTTGTTTTAATAGGCTGTGATTATAAAAGGGTGTAACCAGGCTATGGCTCTCTACCTCGAAGGTTTGGCTCAGCAATAACATGGCATAATCAACCTTATCGGTACCGGCTTGTATTACTTCCCTATCGGCTATAAACTCGTGGATGTATTTTATAGCAAAGCGATACAGGTAAACCACCGGGTTAAACCAGTTGATGATCATTACCGTTTCTATGATCATAACATCAACCGAGTGCCATTGGCCGGCGTGTACTTGCTCGTGGTCGGCTATAATTTGTGATTGCGAAGCGTTTTCGCCCAAACTTATCTTCTTAAAAAACGAATAGGCTGCTGATGGCGATGGCGTTTCTATAGCCTTTTTCAAGACCACTAATTGCCAGGCTAGCCTTATTATCAAAAATAAGGTAACAATAATATACACGGCATTAAGTACTTCGCCCAGTGTTAAAGCGCTTTGGGCTGTGGGGGTAAAATTATATACCATAGCTATCGGGCCACTGTAAATAGTTTGCTGTACTGATTGGGTAATAAACAGGTTCTTTACCCAATCTACCTGTATAAGCGGTATTGCAAATGACAGCAATGATGCCGCCACCAAATAAATGCGGTTAAGCTGGAAAAAAGTTTCTTTTCGCAATAGCAAAGCATAGAAGCCGAAAAATAATACCAGGTAAAAGTTTACCAGTAATAAATAGTGCCACCAGTTCATAACTATTTGTTTTTAAGTTTCTCAATCAGTTTCATGATCTCATCCGCTTCTTTCAAATCAATTTTTTCTTTCTTCACAAAGTAGGAGAACATGTGTTTTACCGAATTATCAAAATAACCGTTCATTAGTTTATCTGTTGCAAAATTTTGGTATTCTTCTTTACTAATGACGGGGTAATATTGATGGCTCTTACCAAAAGCGTTATAAGCTACAAAACCTTTTGCTTCCAGTATCCTGATAATGGTTGATACTGTATTGTAAGCCGGCTTAGGCTCGGGCAAGTGTTCCATTACATCTTTTACAAAGCCTTTTTCTATCTGCCAAAGTATCTGCATTAATTGTTCTTCGGCACGGGTCAGTTCCTTAATTTCCATTTCGTTACGTATTAAAATTAGCGGGGTTAAATAATCTTAAACGAATGTATTAGTTATAAATGATATTTACAACTAATTTTTTAGTTTTTATTTTATTAAACATTTTTTCACCAACTTCGTTCTTCTTCTTTCAACCTGGATTATATAAAATGGATATTACTTTTCATGGCGCCGCCCGTAACGTAACCGGCAGCAAACACTTACTACATTTACAAGATGGCTCCAGCATTTTGCTAGACTGCGGCATGTTTCAGGGCCTGGGCGAAAACACCGAGAACATGAACGAACATTTTGGCTTTAACCCCAAAAAGGTGGATTATATGATCCTATCACACGCGCATATTGATCATTGCGGACTCATCCCCCGCCTGGTGGCCGAGGGTTTTAACGGACCCATATTTTGCACATCGGCAACGCTTGACCTGGCACGTATCTTACTACTAGACTCGGCCAAAATACAAATGAACGATGCGGAGTACAGCAACAAGCATCGCGCAAGAAAAGGATTGCCTTTGTTAGAGCCTTTGTATAATGAAGAACAAGCTAACACCGCACTAGCGTTATTTAAGGTTGTGGAGTATCATGAAGAATATGCTATTACGCCCCACGCAAAATTCCACTTTAGCGATGCGGGACACATACTAGGCAGTTGTGCCATACATTTAGTTGTAACCGAAAACGGTAAAGAAACCCATATAACTTTTAGCGGCGATGTTGGACGCTACGGCGACCTGCTCTTAAAAAACCCGCAACGCTTCCCGCAGGCCGATTATATTTTGCTGGAGTCGACCTATGGCGACTCGCTACATAAATCGTTAGAACCCATTGAGGATGCGTTATTAGCCGTTATTAAACAAACCTGCCTGGTAAAAAAAGGAAAAGTAATTATTCCCGCATTTAGTGTGGGGCGTACACAGGAATTATTGTATGCCTTAAACTCGTTGGAGCTTAAAGGTACTTTGCCTGACGTACCTTATTATGTTGACAGCCCGCTATCAGACAAAGCCACGCAAATATTAAAAGAACACCCGGAGGTTTATAACCGTGATGTTAAAGCGGTTTTAGAAGTTGATGATGATCCGTTTGATTTTAAAGGTTTGCGTTTTATACCATCAACCGAAGAATCAATTGCGCTAAACAATAACCAGCAACCATGCGTTATTATTTCCTCATCAGGCATGGCCGAGGCTGGCCGGGTTAAGCATCATATTAAAAACAATATCAATAACCCAAAAACTACCATTTTAATAGTAGGCTATTGCGAGCCAAACTCGTTGGGCGGGCATTTAATACGAGGCGACAAAGAGGTATATATTTTTGGTGAAAAATACGAGGTTAAAGCTGATGTGCAGTCTATCAAATCTATGAGTGCCCATGGCGATTATGAGGACTTACTGCATTTTTTAAACTGTCAGGATCCCAAAAAAGTAAAGAAGATATTTTTAGTTCATGGCGAATACGAGGTACAACAACACTTTGCCAAAACACTAAACGAACATGGCTTTGCTAATGTGGAGATCCCCTTTCAGCATCAGAAGATTGTGTTAGAATAGCCCCTATATCAGCAATGGATATAAAATAGCAAAAGCCTCCAATTTTGGAGGCTTTTGCTATTTAGCTTTTCAAAAAACTCCCCCTTTAGGGGGTTGGGGGGCTTATGCTTTTACCCGCTCCACATAAGTACCATTAACCGTATCAACCTTTACCTTATCACCAATATTGATGAACAGCGGAACATTGATCTCGGCACCGGTTTCAACGGTTGCTTTTTTCATTGCACCTGTTGATGTATCGCCTTTTACGGCTGGCTCGGTGTAGGTTATTTCTAACTCGGCCGATGTGGGGATATTGCCCATTATAGGTTCTTCGCTTTCAAAGGCTACTATAACATTCATTCCTTCTTTTAAAAACTTTACAGCAGGGCCAAATAAGGCTTTAGGCACGGTATGCTGATCGTAGGTATCATTATCCATGATCACCAGTCCAGTGCCATCATCATATAAATATTGGTAGTTGTTGGTTTCAACACGGGCAATGGTTACATCCTCGTCTGTACGGAAACGATACTCGACCAGTTTGCCGCTTTTTACGTTACGCATGCGGGCCTGGTAAAACGCACGCAAGTTACCGGGTGTACGGTGTAAAAAATCTTCAACCTGTAACAGCTCGCCATTAAAGCGCAATATGTTACCATTTTTTACTTCGGATGCTTTAGACATAGTAATAATATTGAGGCGCAAACTTAGAAAATAGATATGAGATTTGAGAAGTGAGATATGAGATTTTCTCCTATCAAAAAAGAAAGACAGGCGCTTTGCACCTGTCTCAAATCTCATATCTCACTTCTCATATCTAAGCTTACAAAGTCGCCATATCGATCACAAATCTATAGCGCACATCGCCTTTAACCATTCGGTCATAAGCGGCGTGGATATCTTTGATATCGATCATTTCTATATCAGACACAATGTTATGCTCTGCGCAAAAATTCAGCATTTCCTGAGTTTCGGCTATACCGCCAATGCCTGATCCGGCAAGACTTTTACGGCCACCTAATAAACTAAATGCCGCAATGCTTGCCGGCTCAGGCGGAACGCCTACGCATATATGTACACCATTGGTTCTTAACAAACCCAGGTACATGTTAAAATCGTGCGGGGCAGATACGGTATCCAGTATAAAATCAAAAGAATTTTTTGCTGCTTCTAATTGTTTCGGGTCGGTAGTTACCACAAAATGGTGAGCGCCTAATTTTTTAGCGTCTTCTTCTTTTTTAGGCGATGTACTTAAAACAGTAACCTCGGCACCAAAAGCAACACCAAACTTAACAGCCATGTGGCCTAATCCGCCTAAACCTAGTACAGCTAGTTTATGGCCCTTGCCAACTTTCCAGTGCCTTAAAGGCGAATAGGTAGTTATACCGGCGCACAATAAAGGCGCGGTAGCGGCCAAGTCAACATCTTCGGATATATGCAGTACAAAATCCTCGTTAACAACAATGCTGTTTGAGTAGCCCCCGTAAGTAGGTGTTTTTTTGTCCTGCTCTAAACCGTTATAGGTTTGTGAGCTGCCGGGAAGGCAATATTGCTCCAGGCCCTGCTTGCAATTCTCGCAAACTCGGCACGAGTCAACCATACAGCCCGTACTGGCTAGCTGGCCAACTTTAAAGTTTTTAACATGGTCGCCAACCTTAACTATGCGGCCAACAATTTCATGGCCCGGCACCATCGGGAAGATCCCCGGGAACCAATCATTTTTTATCTGGTGAAGGTCTGAGTGGCAAACGCCACAAAATAAAATATCAAATTGTACATCGTGCGGGCCAACCTCGCGTCTTTCAAAATCCCATGGGGCAAGATCAGTTGTGGGCGATTGCGCCGCGAATCCTTTTACTGGTATCATAAGTAGTTTTTTGTTGTGTTTATAGAATAATTAAAGGTAAGCGATTGGGTTTTATTTTGCCTCAATCAGATTGTCCTTGTTATGCAATAATTTTTACTGATCATTTGTGGTGTAGTGTTTCGAAACACCTCGCCACACCCGCCCACACTCTTATTCCTTCCCTTTCAGCATCGCTAACGGGTAAAAGCTTTCCCGCCAATAGATGCCGCCCTGCTTTAGGGTAATAAAGGCCGATCGTGCGCATATATAGGCCATCAAGAACCCGGCATAAGGTATCATCAGGGCATACCACCATTTATTGGGCGATACCACTGTCATATAAAAGAACTGTATCGCCAAAAGCAAACAGGCCATTAAACGGATATCCAGATCGCCAAATATTAACATAATAGGTACGGGCAGCGCAACTAACAACAATGTGGCCAGTACATCAGCAATTGATCTGAATAGGTTATAGCCCTCAACAGCGAAGGTGTTTTTCATTAACCCGTTTATAAACTGGTTTACGTTTTTATACCATTCTAAACAAATTAGGCCCTCACCACTTAATACGTCCTGGCGCAAGCCGGCGCGTTTAATATTCTGGCCCAGTTTCAGATCATCATCTGGCCTTAGCCTTATTTTTACGTGGGTGCCCGCTTTTTCATAAGCGGTACGTTTAACCAGGTTAAAGGCGCCAACGCCTATAAAGCCGCTGCGTTTAGGTTTCCTGGCATCCCAGGGACGGATAACCATCATTAACATAATGCTGAATGTTGCCAGCACACTATTTAATAAGGTTGATCTTGATTTTACATCGGGCAATACGCTCAAGTGGTCAAGATCATGCATTTCTACATAGCCAAACGCTTTGCTGATAGCGTCCGGATGAAACTCTACATCGGCATCTGTAAACAGCATCCACTCTTCGGTGCTGTTTTTATAGCCTTGGTATAGCGCGTTGTTTTTACCCAGCCAGCCATCAGGCAAAGTATCAATAGTAATTATTTCGAGTTTGGGGTGATTAAAGCCTTCTAGTATCTCGGCAGTACGGTCGGTAGACCGATCATTTACTACAATAAGCCGGTGATTGTTATAGTTGATATTACAGAGGCTTTGTAAAGCCTTTTCAAGATCGTCTTCCTCGTTACGCACAGCTATAATTATGGCTAACGGTGGTTGTCCTGCAATAATTGGTTGTGCTTTTAGCTTTTTTATCTGCCTGAGGTTTAACAGCAGATAACTTGTCAGAATTATTCCTAGTGTGCTTACTATAATGCTGTAAACAAAAAATATCATTGCTTATAGTCGGCTATGCTTAGCCTATGCGTGCAAAAACTATACTCGTGTTCCTGGTTAGAACAAATAATAGTTAGTCTGTCTTTAGCAAATTGCTGCACTAAACTTAAATACCAATCAACACCCTGCGCGTCCAAATTCGATGTAGGTTCGTCTAACATCAAAATAGCCGTATCTGCACAAAAAGCCAGCGCCAGTTTAAGCCGCTGTTTCATGCCCGATGAAAAATAACGGATCAGTTTATTCCGGCTTCCCGGTAAATTAAGCAGCTCAATTATCACGGCCTTATCAATCCCCGGTTTGTACTTTTTGAATTTGAAATGAAAATCTATCATTTCATCCAGCGTAAATTCTTCTATCAGTTCTAAATATGGAGCGGCCAGGCTAAGGTGCTGAAATATCTGTTCAACCTCAACTTCATTATCCCCATAAAAATAATTAATACTGCCTGCTGATGGCGATAGGCTGCCATTTAAAACCTGTAACAAGGTTGATTTCCCCGAGCCATTTGGCCCAAGAATGGCGTAGGTTTCGCCGCCGTTAAATGTATGATCTACCCCCCGGAAAATCCAGTCGCGATTAAAGCGGCGGCCAATTTGACTTAGCTTGATGGAGAATTGGTCATTGGTCATTGATCTTCTGTGATGAGTTTTCTTGTGTAAGATTTTTTTAACCAGCTTTTAGTTTCAATAACTGAGCCTCTGCTGAAATAACAAAAATTCTTATTTTCTTTATAGTGATACCGTCCAAATCCTTCAGCAATATTCGCACTTATCGAGTCGGACGACCTTGTAAATTGCTTACCTACTGTATCTTTTGTAAAATAGTCCCAAGTAGCCACTAAAAACCACACCTCATCACCAAATGCTTCTGACAATGTGTATACTTCTAAATCTTCTATTCTATTACTCATTGAGCTAACAAATAATACACTAATGACCAATGACTAGTGACCAATGACTAACTGCTACCAAACCCCTTCATGATACCACGCTGCGAGTTTTGTACGAAATTGATGATCTCATCGCGCTCTACAGTTGGGTTAAATTCGGCCTCAATGATATCCAAAGCTTTGGTCATGTTATATTTTTTCAGGAAAATGATCCGGTAGATCTCCTGGATCTCATTGATCGTCTCGGCAGAGAAACCACGGCGGCGCAAACCAACCGAGTTAATACCAACATAAGACAAAGGCTCACGGCCGGCTTTGGTAAACGGCGGCACGTCCTTACGCACTAATGATCCGCCGGATATCATGCAATGCGCGCCAATTTCAACAAACTGGTGCACGGCAGATGTGCCGCCGATAAAGGCATAATCATATACGTTAATGTGGCCTGCAAGCTGCACCGCATTGGCTATGATAACATTATCGCCGATAACACAATCGTGCGCTACGTGTACATACGCCATCAGCAGGCAATTACTGCCTATGGTGGTGGTATTTTTATCTAATGCGGTACCACGGTTAAGGGTTACACATTCGCGGATAACGGTGTTATCGCCAATGGTTACCGTGCTTGGTTCGCCTTTATATTTCAAATCCTGCGGCGGTGCAGATACTACAGCGCCCGGAAAAATGCGGCAGTTTTTACCTATACGGGCACCATCCATAATAACGGAGTTTGACCCTATCCAGGTGCCCTCGCCTATCTCAACATCTTTATGTATGGTAACAAATGGTTCAATTACTACGTTATCGGCTATTTTTGCCTGTGGATGTATATATGCTAAAGGCTGGATCATGCTTCTTCAGTTTTTGTCTTTCTAACAATTTGTGCCATTAACTCGGCTTCTACTACAACACGTTCGCCAACCATCCCTACACCTTTCATTTGGGCTATGCCGCGGCGTATAGGGGCAATTAAATTACAATGGAATATTAAGGTATCGCCCGGTACAACTTTGTCTTTAAAACGGGCGTTCTCTATCTTCAAAAATAAGGTAATATAATTCTGCGGATCAGGCACGGTATTTAAAACCAGTATACCACCGGTTTGTGCCATAGCCTCTATCTGCAATACCCCCGGGAACAAAGGCGCGCCGGGGAAATGCCCCATAAATATACCCTCGTTCATGGTTACATTTTTTAACCCTACTACATGGTTTTTTGTTAACTCAAGTATCTTATCTATCATTAACATAGGGTAACGGTGCGGCAGTATCTCCATTATCTGCACGGTATCATAAACCGGTTTCATGTTTGGATCATACACCTTAAAATGCTTGCGGCTGCGTTCTTTTTTAATCAGTGTTTTTATTTTTTTGGCAAAGGCTATGTTTGCCGCGTGGCCCGGCCTTGC
>DHIR01000024.1:464-640 GCA_002403905.1 Mucilaginibacter sp. UBA4741 | reverse complement strand
GTTTGCCGCGTGGCCCGGCCTTGCCGCCATAATATGTCCGCGAAGCGGGACACCAACCAACGCAAGGTCACCAATCATGTCCAGCAGTTTATGTCTTGCAGGCTCGTTTTGGTGGCGAAGCTCAATATTGTTTAATATACCCTGTGGGGCAACATTAATATCTTTACGGTTAAACA
>DHIR01000024.1:0-190 GCA_002403905.1 Mucilaginibacter sp. UBA4741 | reverse complement strand
CATTAATATCTTTACGGTTAAACAGTTTGGCTAAATGGTCAAGCTCTTCCTGGTCAACCTCTTTATCAACTACTACAATAGCGTTATTTAAGTCGCCGCCTTTAATCAGGTCGTGCTTTAACAGCATTTCCAGCTCGTGCAAAAAGCAAAAGGTACGGCACGATGCAATACCTGTCTCTTATACACATCT
>DHIR01000259.1 GCA_002403905.1 Mucilaginibacter sp. UBA4741 | reverse complement strand
CGACTTAAACGTATATACCTATAACGTTTTAACCGTTACCTGCCGTATGAAAAAACTTTTATTAATACTCATATTTTGTACCTCGATTGCCTTTGCGCAGCAAACAGCAAAGTTCACCATTAGCGGGCAGGTTAAAAAAGGATCTATTATTACGATGGACTCTTTAAAGCAATACGCCATACAAACCATTGGAGATATTAAAGTAACCGACCATACCGGCGCTTTTAAGCACGAGGACGATAAGCTAAAAGGCATCCTGATAAAAGATATTTTAAGCCACACCACATTTGATGTAAGCAGCCCAAAGCTATTAAGCACTATCTACTTCCAGTTTGTTGGCATCGATGGTTACAAGGGGGTTTACTCGTGGAATGAGCTATTTAATACAGAAGTGGGCAACCATGTATATATTATTATGGATAAGAACGGCATAAAAGCCGCCGATATGAAAGAAAGCCTGCAAATGACCAGTATGATGGATTTTAAAACCGGCAGACGCTATTTGCATAATTTGGATAAGGTGATTGTATCCTCAGTACAGTAGGCGACAGACTTAAAGTTTTTAAAACTAAGTCTACCTATTAACCGGCGATATACAACTCCCCATCAACCAACCCCTCCAACTCAATCGGGTTATGGCTTACAATTAAAACCGTGGCCCCAAGCCCTTTAAACACCACCTTTAGACCTCCAATTAATTCAGCTTTCATTTCCGGGTCTAATGCCGAGAATGGTTCGTCCATCAGGATCAACTTTGGTTTAATGGCCAATGCTCGTAAAATAGCCAGCCGCTGTTGTTGTCCGCCGGATAAGTGGGTAGGTTTATGATCTGTTAACGTATCTAGCTTGCCTAAAAGCAATAAGCGGTTTATCCAATCTTTATCGCCAGTTGCATATTCCAAATGCTGCAAAACCGTCATATTGGGGAACAACGCGTAATCCTGGAAAACAAAGCCGGGCATTCTTTTTTGTGGTGACAGGTTGATGCCGGCATCGGTATTTAACCAGGTAATGTCATCAATTACTATTTTTCCTTTTTCGGGTGATATCAAGCCGGCAATGATCTTTAAAAACGTGGTTTTACCCGCGCCTGATGGTCCATAAATTTTGGTGATGCTGCCGGATAGGAATTGACGGTTTATTTTTAATATCTGCTTCCCTTGGTAAACCTTTAGGTTTTTCTCTATCGTTATATCTATCATTCTAACGGAGATTTAGCCTGGTATTTATTAAAAACAAACACGCTTATCACCATAATAAAAGTGATGGCGAATAATATTAACGAGTAAGTATTAGCAGCGGCATAATCCATCCGCTCAACCGAATCATAAACAGCTATGGATGCTACGCGGGTAACGTTTGGTATGTTACCGCCAATCATCAGCACAACACCAAACTCGCCCAGTGTGTGCGCGAAGGTTAGTATAATGGCGGTTAATAATGACGGTTTGATATTGGGTATGAGCAGACTTTTAAAAGTTTGCCATTTGGTTTTGCCGAGTGTGTATGATGCTTGCGCTAGTGATGCCGGTAATTGCTGTAGTGCCGACTTGATCGGCCCTATCATAAAAGGCATGCTATATATAAATGATGCCAGCACCAATCCCTTAAAAGAAAAAACAAACTGAACGTCAAAACTATCCTGCAGCCATTTACCTAACCCATGCTGCGGACTAAATGCCAGCAATAAATAAAACCCCAGCACCGATGGCGGTAAAACCAAAGGCATAGTAATAATAGCCTCAATAATAGTTTTAAAAAAAGACCGTCCTTTTGATAGCCACCAAGCCAACGGCAGGCCTACAATCAACAACAATAAGGTTGTAATTGCTGCCAGTTTTAACGTAAGCCATATTGGGGACAGGTCCATTAGTGAAGGTTAGTTATTGCACGCTATAGCCGTACTCTTCAAATATACGTTTAGCATCGGCACTTAAAATATAGCGGTAAAACTTCTCGGCATCGGGGTTGGTTCCGCCGTGTTTTAAAACAACTATGCCCTGCTGTATGGGGGCGTAGGTTTTAGGGTCTATTAGTTTCCAAAAAAGCAGCGTTTTATTAACCGGGTCTTTAACCAATGCCTGGGTGGTAAAGCCCACATCAACCACACCTGTAGTGATATAAGTATTTACCTGCGATATGCTTTCGCCATAAACCATTTTGCTTTTTACATTGTCAAGAATACCTTTTTTCTTTAACAGTTTTTGGGCGGCTAAACCGTATGGCGCTATAGTCGGATTTGCTATGGCAATTTTTTTAATGCGCGGGGTTAACAGGGTGCGCTCCCAGTTTTCAAAACCGATATTTTTAACGCTGCAAATTATTAAGTTGCCATTAGCATACACCACCGGGGCCAGGGTTGCAAAGCCGTCTTTATATAAGACTTCGGGAAAGCTCATATCAGCCGATAAAAAAACATCAAACGGCGCGCCGTTCTTGATCTGGGCTACCAACTTGCCCGATGAACCGACAATGGGATCAATATCAATATTGGTTTTTTGCTTAAAGTCTTTTTGCAGTATGGTTATGATGGATTGCAGGTTTGCAGCCGCCGCTACTTTTATGGTTTGGGCAAAAGTAGGCAGGGTTAATAAAATGACGGCTACTACAAGCAGGCTTGTTCTTCTAATTGAGGCTTTCATAATGTAAAGATAATCAATTTCAAAGATTGTGATTCCCTTCTTGAGAGCTACAGTGTGGACACATCTTTAAGATACGCTATGCCACGTTAAGCGCATTGGTTATTATAATACCAATACTTTCGTTTTGATAACCCGTCTTAATGGTTATAAAACATAAAAGGGCGAAAGCCTAAGCCCTCACCCTTTATATTTTATGTCGATTAATTATTAGTTGCCCGGCGCGTCTGTTGGGGTACCTACAATTTTAAATACTTTGTCGCCATTGGTATCAACCGCGTCCTGGAAATAATAACCTTCCTGCGATACATAGTATTTTTGGTTATTCAATCTTATTACTTTGCAGCCTTCTGGCAGGTTATCTACCAAATCACCAACTTGTGGCAGGTCATCTTGTGAGCTGCCAACATCGGCAGTATTTAACTCGCCGTCTTTACCGGCTATCTGGTAGGTTAATGTACCGTCATCCTTAGTAATTGGCTGGTAATAAACACCATTTAACTCATAATATTGCATACCATTAATAGCAATTGCCTGTGCTTTTGCGGGTAATTTATCAATAGTTGCGCCAACAGGTGGCTCAACCACGCTGTAGCTATTATCTTGTTGCTGCCTGTAATACAACCCATCACTATAATAGTATTGGTCTGATCCAAAATAGAACGGATAGTATCCGAATGGCAAAACACTCAAACTAAAGCCCAGTTGCGGTCTGTAATAGGTGCCGTAATAACCGCGGTTATTATAATAAAATCCACGTGGCCTTACAGTTATACGGTTTCTGCCATATTCTAAACCGGGATAGCTTCGGTAACCGCCACCACGATATGAATTTCCATACCCTCTTGGCGTATAGGTATTATTTCTTTGCCCGATACCAGGGTAGCGGCGTGTTCCGTTAGGGTTAGCCGGTCTAAAAACCGGGCTAGCCTGGTGTTCCTGGCCGCGGGGCGCAGTTGTAGTAGACCCTACAGCGTTTGTACCCCTTTGGCTGCCAAAGCTATTGCTTTGTTGCTGCTGTTGTGGCGGATTGCTGCGCTGCACTTGTGGTTGTTGCTGCGGCGGATTGCTGCGCTGTACCTGTTGCTGCTGCTGTTGTTGTGGCGGATTACTGCGCTGAACTTGCGGCTGTTGCTGCGCTGGTTGCGGAGCAGGGCGCTGTGGAGCAGGGGCTGCCGGAGGCGGGGTTAACCCTCCACCAGAAGTTTTGGTATCGGTATGCTCGCCGCCTCTTTGTGCATGAGCCGGAAGTGCCAGGCCTAAGCATATGAATGCACCTAAGGCAATTCCAATTACGTTGTTATATATCTTTTTCATGTTTTTGGTTAATATTTGATCAGCATTAATAGTGCCGATTATTCCTTTTTAGACTTATAAAATTGCAAACGGTTTAATTAGCACAATATATAACGGTTATACTTAAATTCAAGTATAATACATAGATGTATTTAGAGTCAAAAGGTTACAGTGTTTCTGCAATAAATATTAGCGGCGCATTAAATTCAAGGCTAAAAAAGCCATCGGCAGAAGTTTTAAAGATATTGTGACCTGTTTTATCCAGCCCAAGTGTTTTAAGGTTCTTTGTTGGGGATAGTATTTCAATGCGTTCGCCCCCAGGTTTCCACTTATTAAACCCGGAGGTGATCGCATATGTTTTTTGCTGATGATAAAATATCACGAGGTTTATTTTGTCGGCAAATGGCTGGTAATCTTTTAGTTCAAATTCATCGGTCACTATATTAACTGCCGGGTAGCCTTGTGCAATTAAATAGTTTAAGGCGGCGGTAATTATGGTGTTATCCCCAACGGGTAAATGTTTAATGTCTGATTGCAGATCCTCGCCTGCATCATCAGTTATTATCCAGTCTATTTTAATGCCGTAGGCATTTAATTGCTCGGCAATAAAAGGTGTGGCTATTAAGGTTGGGCTCCACTCTAATAATTGGCCCAATTGTTCATCGTCAAAACCATCCAGGCCTAGTACCAATAAGGCCGGCTCCTGTTTTTCGCGAACAATGTGGTGAGAGGACATGGTCTGAACCGCTGATTTAAGTGATTTTTTGATTGCGTTGATGTATGGCAATATTAATCAACGTAATCCGTCAATCAAAAAGAATCAGCGGTCAATATATTTTTCTGTAAATCTGTTTAAAGGTCTGGCTCGGGTCTGCTGCTAAATTAACTGCTGCCGATACAGCGATACCGTAAATCCCCGTTTCCAACAGTGCTTCAACATCTGCCAATTGTATACCGCCTACGGCGATAACCGGGATGTTTATTTCATGCCATTGTAATTGCCGGTATCCTTCAAAGCCTAGTAATGGCTTATCATTGGGTTTGGTGTTAGTATGTGCAAATGGGCCGTACCCGCAATAATCAACCACAAGTGTAGCTTGGGTTGTCAGTAGGCGTTGGACGTTCGTTGCTGATGCGCCCAGCGTTTTATCCTCGCCTATGTGATTGCGGATAGCAACAAAATCAGCTTCAAAATCTTCTATATGTACCCCTTGCGCATCAACTTTATCCAGTAAATGATAATGGTTGGTGAGGATAAGCGTTGCGCCCCAATCATCGCAAATGCCGGCAATTTGATTGATCTCGTTAATCAGCTCGTCATCATTTTTGGTAAGGCAGCGATATTGCAGCCAGTTTGCCCCGGCCTCGCAGGCTATTTGTGCCTGCTCAATATGGGTGCGGTTTGGCAGATCTTGTGTTAGGTAATGAAATTTAGATATATATTTCTTCATGCGTTGGCTATAAAACTAGCCTCGAAATTAAACAATGAAAAGGCTAAATCTAAGGCTGTAGCTTTAAATCTTTTAACAGGCACTCTTCCAACACTATCCGTTCGCTTTTATTGCCACTATATTCCCATTTAATAAGTCGGATATAACTATCGGCAATTTCAATACCGGTTATATCGCCATCATCAAAGCAACAACAGCCGCTGTTAAAGTAGGTATCTAAATAACCCTTAAAATCGGGTGGCCGGGATTGTTTTAAATGCAGCTTCTCAATTTTCGCCTGTAATTGCGTGGCTTCTTCGCCGGTTGCTGTCGACAGTTTTTCATAAAGCGCTTCCAGCTCGGTTAAGGAACGAAACACCGGCTGGTGCGTATGCCCGGTGATCAATAAGGTGTTTTTTCGTTTCGAGCTCCACTCATACATCAAACGGTTATGATCTGTCTTTAACTGGTCATTATTGGCCGGGGTGTTTGGGTTAATGCGGAGGTAAGATTGAAACGGCGCCCAAACATCAGACACAAACCATTTGCTAAACCAGTTGCCGTCGCTTTGCAAATCGCCCTGGTGGCCGTGGGTCATATAGATGTTTAGCTTTTTATCATCGATAGTGGTTTGCAAGATAGCGCCCTCATATATTTTTACCGACTGCCCGTATATTTGCATCAGGCTTACGGCTGCTAATGGGTCATTATCCCAATACAGATCATGGTTGCCAAATATCTTTATAAAAGCATCGCGCGCTAAAAATTTCTTCTCGGCCTCAAAAGTGTTTTTGTTATGCCTCTTGATGGTTAGAAAGATATTCTCCCAAAGCTCTTCGCTATCGCCCAGGTTGATGTAGAGAAACTTTTCATGATCGTAATGGTCCAAAGCGGCCAAATAGTTTTTGGCTGATTTGGCAAAAATATCAGAGCCATCGCGCGCGCCTTTATGCTGATCTGATAAAATAATAAAGCGGTCCCGGGTAGCATCAAACGTTATTACCTGCCCCCGTTTATCGGGATTAGTGGTAATATTTTGGTAAAGATGACTCAGCGCTTTATCAACCCGCTTTTTATCAGGCCTTGACGACCATTTATTGGCCAGCCTGATTACCGGTGTTGTTAATAAGCCTTGCAGAAATTTGCGCATGATGTGTTAACAGCCAATATAGGGATTTGTGTTGCTATGTATAAGAAGTAGAGCCCTCTTTCCGCCAACGGCGAAGAGAGGGCCGACAAACGAAGTGGTGTCGGGGTGAGTCACTGCTGCCAGGTAATGAATGCGTGCCGTTGACTCACCCGGTCTGCGCTGCGCTGGACCACCCTCTCTTCGTGTTCCGCGGAAAGAGGGTTATTTAAAATCTAAAAATCATTTTCCACACCATTGCAATTTGCTAAAAATATTAGCAATATTTGTTTAATGGCACATCAGGATAATCCGGAGTTTTTTAAGGGGCGTGGAGCACAGGTTAATACCGACAACAAATTTCTAAAACGCAAGTATGTATTAGATCATATTGAGGGTTTGGATGAGCCGTTGCTTGAAAACAGCGCCACGCAATTGTTTGAGGAAACGCCAAAGAAAATAGTAAGCGAATCAAACAGCCCAGATTTGAGCCACATGTACTCCATTAACCCTTACCAGGGATGTGAGCATGGCTGCATTTATTGCTACGCCCGTAATACGCACGAATATTATGGCTTTAGCGCTGGGTTGGATTTTGAGCGCAAAATAATTGTAAAACGTAACGCGCCCGAATTGCTGGAGAAATATTTTAATAAACGAAACTATCAGCCGGTATCTATCCTGCTGTCGGGCAATACAGATTGTTACCAGCCTATTGAACGACGGTTGAAAATAACCCGTGGCCTGTTGCAGGTTTTTCTGCAATACAAAAACCCGGTGAGTATTATCACCAAAAACAATGTCATCATCCGTGACCTGGATATAATTACCGACCTGGCAAAACTGAATTTGGTACACGTTAATATATCTATCACTTCGTTAAACGAGTCGCTGCGACAAAAGCTGGAGCCGCGCACGGTTACGGCTAATGGGCGGCTGGCGGTTATTCAGAAACTATCAGAAAAAGGGATACCGGTGAGGGTAATGGTTGCGCCTATAATCCCCGGATTGAATAGTAATGAGATCCCTGATATTATCAAAGCATCGGCAGATAGGGGCGCGTTGGGTGCCGGGTTTACCATTGTGCGGTTGAATGGCAGTATAAGCGAGATCTTTACCGATTGGGTACATAAAGCTTACCCTGATCGTGCAGAAAAAGTTTTAAATATGATACGGGCCTGCCATGATGGGAATTTAAACGATAGCGAGTTTGGCCGCCGCATGCGTGGCGAAGGGCCGGTGGCGCAATCTATCCATCAACTATATCGAATGGCTTGTACGCGGTTTTTATCAGGTCGCGAAATGCCGCCGCATGATTTTACTTTGTTTACACCCAAGGGCGGGAAGCAGACGAGTATGTTTTAGACTTATTAATCCTTCTCCGGATACATGCTTGTGATTAGCGCGCACAGTGATAGCTCAACCAGCACACCAAGGCCAATACCAATGGTATAACTTGCTAAATCGCCAATGTAAAAGGTTTCGCCTAATAATACTTTGCCAAAAAAGGTGGTACGTAAATTATCTATCCAGGGCGCTTGGTAAAGTTGGCTAAACTCGGTAGCGTAAGCATAAATTAGGCTTACAATTATGGTAAATGTTAACGCTTTTTGTATGAAGAGGAACCGCATTAACAGGAAGACCGCCAATCCCCATAAAATATCACCCACAAATAACGGGACAACGGCAGGCGATAATTCACGCGATACCAAACCGATGATAACGGTAACTATAATAAGGGCTAAATAAATCAGGCGTGCTTTTAGCATTGGTTAAATATATATATTTTACAACATATAGTAAATCCAATGCATAAAAAAAGAGGCCGTCTCATAAGTAA
>DHIR01000282.1:370-9233 GCA_002403905.1 Mucilaginibacter sp. UBA4741 | reverse complement strand
CCCTAAAAGATTTATAGAGGAAATTTATAATTTTTTTACAATTAAGCTATCTTTCAAATCATTTTTCAATTGCAGGCTGTTTTTGTTTAAAATGGGGTGAATAAAATCAGGCGCTATCTCTGCAAGCGGCTCTAAAGTAAAACGGCGGTTATGTAATTCGGGGTGTGGTATATGCAATCCCGGCTCATTAATAATAGCGGTATTATAATATAAAATATCGATATCAATAATACGCGATCCCCATTTTTCTTCCCGTTTTCTGCCCATAGCTTCCTCTATAGACAATATCTTTTGCAATATCGTTTGCGCTGATAGTTCGGTTTCCAGCTCAATAACCATATTTAAATAATCAGGTTCATCTGTTTTTCCCCATGATTCTGTTTCGTAAACCGATGATATTTTAATGGTCGGTGCAATATCATAGGCAATGTGCATAATAGCCTGTTGCAGATATTGTTTCCTGTCGCCCAGGTTGCTGCCTAATAGTAAAAAAACGTTATTCATTGTTGTAACAAATATTATAGATACGGCTCTTAATATTATACCGTATGGTTTTATTAAGTTTGCATAGATATAAATATTTATAATAGTAAATGAAGCAATTTTTCAAATTTGTGTTGGCAACCTTTGTCGGCATTACTTTATCCACCATAGTTCTAGTATTAGTTATTGCCGGCATTATAGCCGCGGCAGGTAGTGATAGTAATGTACAGGTTGATGCAAACTCAGTTTTACATATCAATATTAAATATCCGATACCAGAACGTACGGCCAATAATCCTTTAGCTAATTTAAGCTTTTTAGGGTTGGATGGCGATAAATCAATAGGATTAAAAGACATATTGGCCAACATTAAAAAAGCCAAAACCGATGATAATATTAAAGGCATATTTTTAGACGAAAGCTATATGCTGTCTGGCCAGGGCACTACCGAAGAGATCCGCAATGCTTTGATCGATTTTAAAAAATCAGGAAAATTTATTGTAGCATACGCCGAAGTTTATACAAAAGGTTTCTATTACCTGGCATCAGTTGCCGATAAGGTGTACATTAACCCCAAAGGTATTTTTGAGTTTGATGGTTTTAGTTCGCAAGTAACGTTTTTAAAAGGCGCTTTGGATAAATTGGGCATTGAGGCGCAGGTTATTAAAGTAGGTACGTTTAAAAGCGCGGTTGAGCCGTTGGTGCTTACTAAAATGAGCGATGCTAACCGTTTACAGGTAACCTCATACCTGGGCTCGTTATATGATCATTTTTTAACAGGCATTGGTAAAAGCCGTGGTATAAACAAAGACTCGTTATTTAACTATGCCAACGAAATGCGTATTAAGCAGCCAGAAGATGCTTTGAAATATAAACTAGTAGATGGTTTAAAATATAAAGATGAGCTGATAGCCGAGCTTAAAGGCCGCTTAAATGTAAAAGCAAAGGACGATATAAAGAGTGTTGAATTAAGCGAGTACACCAAAAGCGGGCCAGATGACACCAAACAAGTTTCGACCAACCGTATAGCGGTGATCTATGCCAGTGGCGATATTGCCAGTGGCGATGGCGATGATAACAGCATTGAATCAGAAACTACTTCAAAAGCATTGCGCAAAGTAAGGCTGGATGATAAAATTAAAGCGGTTGTATTGCGTGTAAACTCGCCGGGCGGTAGCTCGTTGGCTAGTGATGTAATATGGCGCGAGGTAATGCTGACCAAAAAAGTGAAACCTATTATCGTATCAATGGGCGATGTTGCGGCATCAGGCGGTTATTATATATCGTGCGCTGCCGATTCGATTTTTGCAGAGCCTAATACCATAACCGGTTCAATAGGCATATTTGCTATTTTGCCAAACATGCAAAAGCTATTTAACGATAAGCTGGGTGTAACCTTTGACGGCGTTAAAACCGGTCAGTATGCCGATCTGGGTAATACCAGTCGCCCATTAACACCAGCCGAAAAAGCTATACTGCAAAACCAGATCAATCGTGGCTATGATGATTTTACCAAAGCAGTAGCCGCCGGACGCCATAAAACGCAGGCATATATTAACAGCATTGGCCAGGGCCGTGTATGGACTGGCGCGCAAGCCCTTAAAATTGGTTTGGTTGATCGTTTAGGTAATATTGATGATGCGGTAAAATCGGCGGCTAAAAAAGCCAATTTAAAAGACTACCGGCTGGTTGCTTATCCCGAGCAAAAAAGCGTACTAGATAAACTGGGCCAAAGTTTTAGTGTCCAAATGAAAACTCATATCCTAAAATCAGAACTGGGCGAAAACTATGGCGTTTACGAGCAAATAAAAAACGTAACCTCCATGATGCGTACCCCGTTGATGAGGATGGAGTATGATGTGATAGTGAAATAATCTGTACTTCTCTTTTTTCGATAAATTTGCTTTTTGTATTTGACAAGTGTAAATTTACAGTTTACAATTAAACATGATCCAAAGTTTTAAGCACAAAGGACTTCGGCTTTTATGGGAGCAGGGTAATAGTAGTAAATTACCAGCTGATCAGATAAGTAGAATAGAAAGAATGTTGGATATTCTAGATAGTACGCAACAAGTCCCCGAGGATTTTGGAGCTTATCAAAATTGGAACATTCATAAGCTTTCGGGTGATCTAAAAGACTTTTGGAGTATTAAGGTAAACAAAAACTATCGTATTGTATTTCGGTTTGATGGACAGTATGTTTATGATGTAGATTACATTGATTATCATTAAATAAAAGCTATGAAAAGACAAATGAGACATATTCACCCCGGTGAAATTTTACGTGAGGAAGTAATTGCTGCTAATGAGTTAACTGTAACTGCTGCTGCTAAAATGTTGGGCATTTCTCGCCAAAGCTTAAATAAGATAATTCATGAGCAATCAGATATTACTCCTGAGATGTCTTTTCGAATTGCAAAAGTATTTGGTGGTACAGCTGATATTTGGGCTAATATGCAAACTAAATTTAACTTGCATTTAGCAGCCGAGAGAACGAAAGAACTTAATTTAAAGCCCTATCATTATAAACATTCTGCTTAAATGTTTTGTTTATAGATATCTAACAAATGGAAAATAAACCCATAGCTCGTAAACTTCGTTTGCTATCGCAACTCATGGAACTGCATGAGGTTAATCCCTTTAAAATAAAATCAATAGCTAACGCTGCTTTTAATGTAGATAAGCTGCCTTACCTGGTTGCAGGTAAATCTTTTGAGGAACTGGAAAAGATAAGCGGTATTGGTAAAAGCGTTGCCGCTAAAATTATTGAACTGGTGCAAACCGGTACCATGTTGGAGCTGGAAGAAGTTTTAGCAGCAACACCAGCCGGCGTTGTCGAAATGATGGGCATTAAAGGTATTGGCGCTAAAAAAGTGGCCACTATTTGGCACGAAATGGGTATCGAAACCGTAGGCGAACTGTACTATGCCTGTAATGAGAACCGCCTTATTGAAGCTAAAGGTTTCGGCTTAAAAACCCAGGACGATATCCGCAAGGTAATTGAGTTTAAAATGGCCAGCAGCGGTAAGTTTTTATACGCCCAGGTTGAAGCTGAAGCCGACAGGCTGATGGATAAACTAAAAGACACTTTCACTAATGCTTTAATGGAATTTGCAGGCGAGTATCGGCGCCTATGTGAAATTATTAATGAGCTGGTAGTAATTGTAGGTAGTCGTGATTGTGATATGGCTTTTCAGAGCATTTTGCAATCAGAAATATTAAATAATATCACTGCAAATGAGGGACACATAACCGGCGTAACAGACAATGGCTTGCATGTTATTATTCATGTGGTAGAGAAGAGATTTTTCTTTAGAACGCTGTTTATTAAAACCGGGAATGATGAGCATGTTCAAGCTGTTTTGGAGCGTGGGGGTGATGATGCAGATCAGCCGGAAAGTGAAGAGCTTATCTACCAAAAAGCCGGCCTGGAGTTTATAAAGCCCGAGTTGCGCGAAGGTGATACTTTTATAGATCGCGCCGCAAAAAATCAATTACCACACCTTATATCTTATAACGATCTAAAAGGTACCCTGCATAATCACAGTACCTGGAGCGATGGCGTAAATACCGTTGAAGAAATGGCTATTTATTGTCGTGACGAACTTAAATTGGAGTACCTGGGCATGTGCGATCACAGTAAGAGCGCATTCTATGCAAAAGGGTTAAGTATTGAAAGAGTTTTACAACAGCAGGAAGAAATAGATCATCTCAACAAAAAACTGGATGGCTTTCATATATTTAAAGGTATCGAGTCTGATATTTTGAATGATGGTTCGCTGGATTACCCTGACGAGATCTTAAAGAAATTTGATTTTGTAGTAGCATCGGTACATACCAACCTAAAAATGAGTGAGGATAAAGCTACAGAGCGGTTGATTAAAGCTGTTGAAAACCCGTACACCACTATATTGGGCCACCCAACCGGCCGTTTACTATTAAGCCGTAATGGTTATACTTTTGATTATAAAAAAGTAATTGATGCATGCGCGGCAAATAATGTAATTATCGAGATCAATGCCAACCCCTTGCGGCTTGATCTGGATTGGCGTTGGCACCAATACGCCTTGGATAAAGGTGTTTGGTTATCTATCAACCCTGACGCGCACCGTAATGAGGGTTTTTTAGATATGCATTATGGTGTAATTGTTGCCCGAAAAGGTGGATTATATAAGGAAAGATGTTTGAATGCGTTATCATTGCATGAAATAACAGAAGTTTTTAAAGCAAAGAAAAAATAACAATGGTTATTCAAGAACTTAAGGAACATCAAAATACAATTCAAAACGTAATTGATACGCTGGTGCCCGATATTGAAAAGGCTTGCGAAATTATTACAGCCACCATAAAAAGTGGCAATAAGGTATTAATTGCAGGTAACGGCGGCAGCGCGGCAGACGCCCAGCATATAGCTGCCGAACTAAGCGGTCGTTTTGTAAAAGAACGCAAAGCATTGCCTGGTATAGCTTTAACTGTTGATACATCAGCACTAACAGCTATAGCTAATGATTATGGGTATGAGTATGTGTTTTCGCGCCAGTTGGAAGCATTGGCGCGGCCCGGCGATCTGTTTATAGGTATATCAACCAGTGGTAATAGCGAGGTTGTTTTAAAAGCGTTCCGATCGGCAAAAGAGATCAATTGTAAAACATTGGGGCTATCGGGTCGTCATGGCGGTAAAATGAATGATCTTTGCGATCTGAATATCGTAGTACCGGGCAATATTACCGCACGTATACAAGAAATGCACATACTGATAGGCCATATACTGTGTAAGGCTGTTGACGATCTATTTTAATATTATGCCGATGAAAATAGATTTAGAAAGAGCACTATTAGGTAAGATATGTGACTTAGAGACCCTAAAAAGCAAGGTTGATTTTTGGCAGAGCGAAGGGGATAAAGTGGTTTTTACAAATGGCGTGTTTGATCTGCTGCATATTGGCCATATCACTTATATGGCGAAAGCCGCTAATTTGGGCGATAAATTGATTATCGGCTTAAATGCCGATAGCTCTGTAAGACGAATAAAAGGCCCAACACGCCCTGTAAACGATCAAAGTAACCGTGCTGCATTACTAGCCGCCTTATTTTTTGTTGATGGTATTGTAGTGTTTGAAGAAGATACTCCACTTAACATAATTACAACACTACTCCCTGATATTTTAGTAAAAGGCGCAGATTATGCTATCGAGAATATTGTAGGTGGCAAAGAGGTTATAGCAAATGGGGGCGAGGTAAAAACAATTGACCTGGTTGAAGGATATTCCTCAACATCCATTATACAAAGAATACAGAACCAGGGTACATAAGGCAAACAAATGAAGATACTGGTTATTCGTTTTAGCTCGATGGGCGATATCATATATACCACCCCGGTTGTACGATGTCTGAAAAAACAACTACCCGGCGCCGAAGTTCATTTTATTACCAAACCAGCATTTAAATACATTTACGACAACAATCCCTACATTGATAAACTGCTTTTACTAAAGCCCGAACTATCAGCAACCATAAAAGATATAAAAGCAGAACAGTACGATTATATTATCGACCTGCATAATAACCTGCGTACCGCGTTAATCAAACTGCGTACGGGCATCAAATCATCAACGTATAAAAAACAAACCATACGCAAATGGCTTAGCCTAAAGTTTAATTTAAAATTAGTGCCACAGGTTCATTTAGTTGATAGATATATGAAAGCGGTGCAGTTTTTAGACGTTAAAAATGATGATCAGCCTATTGATTATTATATCAAGGCAGATCATCAGCTTGATAAATTATTGCCGTTATCGCATCAGCAAAACTATGTGGCTTTTATTATTGGCGCTACGCATTTTACCAAGCGTATGCCTAATGAAAAAATAATTAACTTATGCAGCGAAATTAACGCGCCGGTTGTATTATTGGGCGGTAACGATGTAAAGGATAATGGCGATATAATCAAACTCACACTGGGCGATAAAATTTATAATGCCTGCGGAATAACATCGTTGGATGAATCGGTTTACCTGGTATCAAAAGCAAGCAAGGTAATAGGTTTCGATACCGGTTTGACTCATATAGCAGAAGCATTTGATAGACCAATAGTTTCCGTTTGGGGCGGTACGGCGCCCGAACTGTTAGGTGTGCAACCATACAAAGTAAAAAACGTATTAGTGGCAGAAATTGAGTTGCCATGCAGACCATGCTCAAAATTTGGATTGGCAACCTGCCCGCTGGGGCATTTTAAATGCATGAATGATATACCCGAAACTGAGATAACAGAATTTGTAAATAGATAGTTATGAAGAAAGTAATAATTATTATCGTGCTTATTAGTATTACCTGCTTATGTGCATCTGCGCAAAAAATAACTTTAGGTGCTAAAATTTCGGGTGGATTTGGATATCAATACATTGATAATAAGCAGATATTGTCTGCCGGTTCTATCAAAACTTTTAATATCAAGGGGATTGCTCAAATGCCTGTAAAAAACAATTATTGGCTGGAGGCAGGGCTTGGTATATCAGGCAAAGGATCGGTAATATTTGATGAAGCTTTAACAACAACCACGCACTTAACTTATGCCGAACTGCCGGTAAATGTGCTGCGTAAATTTACGTTTACAGATCTGGGTGTTTTTTATGTTGGGACAGGGGGATATTTAGCTATGGGTATAGGCGGATCGCTTGGTTATGAAACCCCCGGCAGTAGTACATCTGATAAAATAGAATTTGGGAAAGACGCTGATGCTACCAAGTTTGATACCGGGTTAAATTTTTCAACAGGTTTTGAGTTTCGCAATAAAGTAACTTTTAACATGGCTTTTTGGCTGGGTTTAAACAATATTGCGTCAACAACACAACAAGATACCGGTACTGCTGTTATAAAGAACAGGGAGTTTTCTGTTGGTTTAGGCTACCTGTTTAAATAAATAATAATATGAAAAAGCTACTATTGGTAAGGCACGCTAAGGCAACCCATGAAACAGGCTTTGCTGATTTTGAAAGGCCATTAAAACCTTCAGCTTTACAGGATGCAGCAATAATGGCCGGTAGGCTTAAAGAGCATTCATTTGTTCCGAAACTATTAGTAGCCAGCCCGGCATTGCGTACAATAAGCACAGCCAATGTGCTTTCGCAGCATCTGGGCATAGCAACAGCCGAAGAGATCCCTGGTATTTATGAGGCTGACCAAAATCAATTAGTTGATATTATTAGCCAGTTAAGTGATACTGATGATTTTGTTGGGTTGGTTGGCCATAACCCCGGGATAGGGCAGGTGCTTTATTATTTAACCGGTAAGCTACATGATGTGCCACCAGGCGCAGTAGCATTGATAGAATTTAATATTGATACCTGGGCTGCCATAGGCGCTAAAAACGGTAAGTTGGTGTATTATGATACGCCGAATAATTAGCGGACAGTTTATTTGTTTTTTAACAACAACTCGGCAATAGCAATATCCTCTGCAAAAGTTATTTTAATGTTTTGATAGTTGCCTTCTATTAAGTTTATTTTAATCCCTGTAGCTTCTACTACGCTGGCATCATCAGTAAAATGTGAGTTATAAGGCTGATAATAAGCTTTTTTTAACTGTGCCGATTGGAAGGTTTGCGGCGTTTGCACCAGGTAGATCTCATCGCGGGTTAATGCTATGGAGCTACCGTCTTTTAACTGTCTTATAGAATCACGGCTTTTAACGGCTGCTATGGCATTGCCATTTGCAGCGGCATATTGATATGATTCATCAATTATCTCGCGGCTGGTTAAGGGTCTTACAGCGTCATGTACTGCAATAATGCTATCCTCGTTATCTGGTATCAGCCCCAATCCATTTTTAACAGAATGAAAACGCGTTTCGCCGCCGCTCAATAATTGATGGGGGATGTTAAAATTATAGGTAGTACATAATTGCGCCCAGTGATCATGATAATCAGTAGGAAGAACTAAAATAAGTTGTGGTTTTGAGTCGCTGTTATAAAAAGCTAGCAGGGTGTGCATTAAAACAGGCAACCCGTTAATAGAAAGAAACTGTTTAGGCACAACAGACTGCATCCGGCTGCCCGAACCACCTGCAACTATTATGGCGTATCTGGAGGTATGAGATATGTGATTTGAGATTTGAGACATAATAAAGTTCAATAAATATCAGAATAATAGTGACAAAAAAAATGTGAGACTGTTAAAGGTCTCACATCTCAAATCTCACGTCTCACATCTAACTAGATGATCAGCATGGCATCGCCATAGCTGTAGAAACGATATTTTTCTTTTATGGCCACTTCGTAAGCATTCATTACATGATCATAACCGCCAAATGCCGATACCATCATCAACAGGGTTGATTCCGGTGTATGGAAATTAGTGATCATTGAGTTTGCAATGCTAAACTC
>DHIR01000282.1:0-195 GCA_002403905.1 Mucilaginibacter sp. UBA4741 | reverse complement strand
CATTGAGTTTGCAATGCTAAACTCGTACGGCGGGAATATAAATTTACTGGTCCAGTCATTAACCGGTTTTAAAGTTTTGCTGGCAGAAACAGCCGACTCAATTGCGCGCATACTAGTAGTACCAACCGCACAAACACGTTTTTTATGTTCAATGCCACGGTTTACTATATCAGCTTGCCTTTGCTCAATGATGAT
>DHIR01000224.1:1244-5788 GCA_002403905.1 Mucilaginibacter sp. UBA4741 | reverse complement strand
GGTTTATGATACGGCCTCTTTTTTAATTCAAGAGCCTAATATCAGCAGTATTTTTAAACTATATATTTGGTAATCACATGTTCGGTATTTACATGTAGCTCTAAATTCTTACCCAATACCAGCGCCTGGTTATCGGGCACATGCCCTGCGGGGAAATCAAAGCATACCGGGTAATTATAATTCTTTACCACATCCATCACTATTTCTTCAACCGTTTGGCCAAAGGGTATATCATTATCCTTTACTTCGGTAAAACCGCCTACTATTAGCCCGGCCAGGTTTTTTAGCTTGCCGGCTCGGTCAAGCGTGCGTATCATGCGGTCAATAGCATACAGGTATTCGCCTACATCCTCAATAAATAATATTTTGCCATCATAATTAAAATCTGATACTGACCCTAAGGATGCAATCAGCAGGCTTAAATTGCCACCAATTAAAATACCATTGCTTTGGCCCGACCGATTTAAGCCATGGTTTTTATATCTGTAAGTTATTTCATGGCCAAACAGCGCGTTTTTAAGCGTTTGTAGCGACTTTGTCGAGGCGTCGGGTATATTTACCGGCATTTGCCCGTGGATGGTTTGTAGGTTATAATTACTATACAGATGGGCATGTAATAACGTGATATCACTAAAGCCCACCAACCATTTAGGATTTTGCGCGAGACGGCTAAAATCTACCTTGTCTATCATACGTATAGTGCCGTAACCACCACGCGCGGCAATAATTGCTTTAATGCTATCATCATCAACAAAACGCTGCATATCATGTGCCCGCAGATCATCATTACCGGCAAACTGATGATAGCTGGCCTCAACGGTTTCGCCCAAAACAACTTCAAGCCCCCATGATTGTAGAAGTGTGATTGCATCCGTCATGGGTTTAGGCAATTTTTTAGCCGGGCAAGTAATGGCAATCTTATCGCCTTTTTTAAGGTACGGTGGTTGTATTGCTGCTGATAGGTTTGCTGTATGCATATCCAATATTAAAAAAACTTTCTGACTTTATCTACCGCTCTCTGGTTATAGGCTATCATCCGGGCTGGTGTATATATACCTACAACCCGGTTCTATTTTGGCTTTGAGCTTGTTGGGCAAATAGCTTATCTTTGCCAAATCCATTATGTCACAACTCGATAAATTTAAAAGATATACCATCACATCGGCATTGCCGTATGCTAACGGCCCCCTGCATATTGGCCATTTAGCCGGGGCCTATTTACCTGCCGATATCTTCGTGCGCTTTTTACGCCTTAAAAAACGCGATGTGGTTTACATCTGTGGATCAGACGAGCATGGCGCAGCCATCACCATAAAGGCTAAAAAAGAAGGTACTACTCCGCAGGCTATTATTGATAAATACCATAACCAAATCAAGGCCAGTTTTGAGGAGTTTGGTATCGCGTTTGATATTTATCATCGCACCTCATCACAAATACATCATGATTTGTCGCAGGAGTTTTTCCTGAATTTGTACGAGAAGGATGAGTTTATAGAGAAATTCTCGGAGCAATATTATGACGAGGATTATAACCAGTTTTTGGCAGACCGCTACATAATAGGCACCTGCCCCAACTGCCATAACGAAAATGCCTACGGCGACCAATGCGAGCGCTGCGGCACTTCATTAAACCCGACAGACTTGATCAACCCAATATCGACACTAAGCGGTAAATCGCCAGTATTGAAGGAGACCAAACACTGGTTTTTACCGCTGGACAAATACCAACCCTGGCTGGAGAAATGGATTGATACCAAAGAAGGCGAGTGGAAGGTTAATGTGTTTGGGCAATGTAAATCGTGGCTAAAATCTGGCCTGCAACCCCGCTCCATGACCCGCGACCTGGATTGGGGCATTGACGTTCCGCTTGAGGAAGCCAAGGGCAAAAAACTATATGTGTGGATGGATGCGCCGATAGGCTATATATCGGCCACCAAACAATGGGCCATTGATAAAGGCAAAGACTGGAAACTATACTGGAAAAAGCAAGAGAACGAGGCTGATGACGCCTGTCTGATCCATTTTATTGGCAAGGATAATATTGTGTTCCACTGTATTATATTCCCGTCTATACTACACGCCCACGGCGAATATGTGCTGCCGCAAAACGTACCGGCTAATGAGTTTTTAAATCTGGAGGGCGATAAGCTTTCCACATCGCGCAACCATGCGGTTTGGCTGCATGAGTACCTGGAGGAATTTCCCGGTAAGCAGGATGAGTTGCGTTATGTGCTGACATCAATCCTGCCCGAAACCAGCGATAGCGAGTTTACCTGGAAAGATTACCAGGCCCGAATAAATAACGAGCTGGTAGCCATACTGGGTAACTTTGTTAACCGGGTAATGATACTGATGCATAAGTTTTATGAGGGTAGGGTTGAGTGTGAATCGGGCACGATTGAACTGACCGATGGTTATTTAAAGGATGAGATAGGCATATTTTATGATTCGCTGGAAAGTAGTTTAGAAGCTTACCGCTTTAGGCAGGGTCTGCAAAGCGTTATGGATATTGCACGCCTGGGTAATAAATATCTAACGGATAAAGAGCCGTGGAAAACCATCAAAACAGACCCCGCCAGCGCTAAGGATGCCTTGCATAATTGCTTGTTCATTATAGGCCATTTGGCTACTTGCTTGCAGCCATTTTTACCGGCTACGGCTAAAAAGATATTCGGCATGTTGAACTTGCCTGAACAGTTTACTTTCGACCAGGAGCTGATGTTCGCAAACGGCCATCAGCTTAACCCGGCAGCCTTGCTGTTTGAAAAGGTAGAGGACGAAGTAATTGAAAAGCAAATAGAAAAACTACATAACAAAAAGCAAGAAAACGCAATAGTGGAACAGACACCAATGATCCCCGCAAAGGATAACATCAATTACGAAACCTTTGCTGCCATGGACATCCGTACCGGCACCATCTTAACTGCCGAAAAAGTTGCCAAAACCAAAAAGCTATTAAAGCTGACCATTGATACCGGCATAGACCAACGCACCGTAGTATCGGGCATTGCCGAATATTATGAGCCCGAAGCTATTATTGGCCAAAAGGTAAGTATACTGGTTAACCTGGAGCCGCGCGAAATAAAAGGTATTGTATCGCAAGGTATGATACTAATGGCCGAGAACAGCGAAGGTAAACTAAGCTTTGTAGCCCCGGTTGATGATTTGCATAACGGATCGGTTGTGAGATAAACTAATGTGCAGATGCGAGGATATGCAGATGTGCAAATGGATTTAGTTTTGGCTTTACATAATCGCTTATAATTTGCACATTTGCACATCTGCATATTTGCACATCAAAATGGTCCCGTAGTTCAACGGATAGAATAGGAGTTTCCTAAACTCTAGATATGAGTTCGATTCTCGTCGGGACCACTAAAATCAGTATTAAAACATGATAAAAGCCTGCAAATCAAATGATTGCAGGCTTTTGTTTTTTGGTCAAAACACCATAATATGCACTAAATCTCATTAAAAATGTGCGTAATTCGGTGAGTACCACGAAGCGAAACTACTACTCACCGAATACTGTGTAATCTATTGATTATCAACCAGTTTAATCATTGAACATCTTGATACCTATTAATTGCAAGCATACATTTGTTTAACTTTTTAATGCTTGTAATCATGAAAACAAATTTTAGTCTGCTCTTTTATTTAAAAAAGCAAAAAGTTTACGCATCAGGCCCAATGCCAGTTTATATGCGTATCACAGTTAATGGAAAACGCGCGGAAGTGTCTGCCGGACGAGATTGTGAGCCGTCAGGATGGAATAGTCATGCCGGACGGGGGATTGGTACCAAATCAGAGATAAGGGCTCTAAACAGTTACTTAGACACCCTGCAAGCTAAAGTAATGAATGCCCACCAACAACTAATTGGCGCAGGTGAGGGTATTACCGCCGACAAGCTTCGTAATCAATTTATTGGCCGTGCAGAAAAAACCTATTATGTGGTAGCACTATTTAATGAGCATAATGACCAGGTGAAAGCTTTAATTGGAAATGGCTTTGAAGCCAATACCCTCAAAAGCTATCGCAGCTCCTTTAAGCATTTATCGGCGTTTGTGCAGCATCAATATGGCGTAGTTGATATGGATGTTAAAAGTTTAAACCACGCCTTTATTGTCAACTATGAATTTTATTTAAAAACAGTATGCAAATGTAGCGGAGTGTCAGCTGCTAAATATGTAAAGCACCTAAAAAAAATTGTTAATAATTGTTTAGCTAACAAATGGTTATCCGATAACCCTTTTATCAATTACCGGTCAAAGGCTAAAGCAAAGGAAAAGGAGTTTTTAATGCCCCAAGAATTGGAAGCAATTGCCATTAAGAGCATTACTATTGAAAGATTAACACAGGTAAGGGATATATTTATTTTCTGTTGTTATACTGGCTTATGCTATGCGGATGTGCAAAAACTCCAACGTCATCAAATAGCTAAAGGTATCGACGGAGAACAATGGATATTTACAACAAGGCAAAAAACAGATAACAGTTCAAGAATACCTTTATTAGCAATAGCCGCTGATATTGTAAACAAGTA
>DHIR01000224.1:801-1081 GCA_002403905.1 Mucilaginibacter sp. UBA4741 | reverse complement strand
AGCCGCTGATATTGTAAACAAGTACGCTGATCATCCGCAATGTGTCAATAAAAACCTTGTTTTACCTGTATTGAGTAATCAACGAATGAACAGCTATTTAAAGGAAATAGCTGATATATGTGGCATTACTAAAACGCTGACATTTCATATGGCTCGGCATACCTTTGCCACTACTGTAACACTATCAAATGGTGTTCCTATGGAAACTGTAAGCAAAATGCTGGGGCATAATAGCATAAAAACCACGCAACACTACGCTAAAATATTGGATTTAAAAGTT
>DHIR01000224.1:0-558 GCA_002403905.1 Mucilaginibacter sp. UBA4741 | reverse complement strand
TAAGGTCGCATTTTGCGACCTTAGAGAATTTTATAACTACTCAACAAAATTTAAAAATGGAAAATCAAATAATACCTGATGAAATCATCATGAGTAAAATATTTTATATCAGAGGGCAAAAAGTAATGCTCGATAACGATTTGGCAGAACTGTATGGAGTAGAAACTAAGCGATTAAAAGAACAAGTAAAAAGGAACATTAATAGGTTTCCCGAACGTTTTATGTTCGAGTTAAGCAGGCAGGAAAATGAACTTCTAAGGTCGCAAAATGCGACCTTAAAGAAAGGAGAACATTCCAAATACCTACCATTTGTTTTTACTGAACATGGCATCTTAATGTTGTCTAATGTACTCAAAAGTGAAAGCGCAGTACAGGTAAGCATAAGGATTATAGACGTTTTTGTTAGGCTAAGAGAGGTCTATGCTGAACAAACCGAAGTTTGGTTAGCTATCGAAAAGATAAAATCCAAGCTTGATAATCAGGATAAGAATATGGAAATCGTATTCCGCTATCTTGATGAACTAATTGATAAAAAAGAAAATCAGCCACCACGTAAAA
>DHIR01000294.1 GCA_002403905.1 Mucilaginibacter sp. UBA4741 | reverse complement strand
CCTAACAATGGGGAGTACATTATAGAAATAAGAGAAGAATAGCATTTAGTAATCTTTGGTCAGCGCTCGAATACCTAACAGTTTTTCATCAAAAAACTTTTAAGGATGCTAGAGAATTTATTGAGTCAGAAAAAGTGGCTAATGACTTGCGTAATAAAAGTATTGGAGAAACATATAAAATTATCAATACCCTTCAATATACATTCCATGGCGAAACAATTCCTCAAAAATTGGCAAGCTATTGTAATGCTTTACAAGATATTTTAAAAACCCATCAGAAGAAAGACGACAATACAAACCCCAAAGTGGTTAACGATTACTTAATTTTGCCAATTTCTGAATTAAATAATAAAGATTTCGATTTACTTAAAGAATATATGAGTGTTTTAAATCCTGTTATTTTTAACTCTCTTTTATCAGAAAACATCCTTAGATATGAAAATCAAAAAAATTTAATAGAATCAAACAGAAAGTATTTCACCCATTTAAATGAATCTTTTCTTATCACTTTTAATAAATGGAAATTTACTTATAGGGCTTTATTTTAATATGAGCTTATAATTCACCCTTTTGTATAAATCAATTTGTTCCTAAAAGTTTTACTTCAACTCTATCTGGAAACCCATAACTGTCCAATTCGGCATATTATCAGGCCTAGTAATTATCAAAGCGTCATCTTCCAACTTCCATTTGATTTTTTGGTTACTGCCTAAAAGCGATACGCTTTTTATTTTTTTATCATTCAGGGTTGAATTTTTACCAAGTGATTTGATCCGCACATCACTTTGCGGTGTTTCCATGCAGAAAGCATATAGGTTATTACCTTTGGTAGTGAAACGGATATCGTCGGTTTGATAAGAACCTACATCTCTTAAACCCGCGAATTGTCCCTTTTTTTGATTGGTTTTATCGGTTGATGGACCCTCGCCATAAATCTTCCAGGGGCGGGTGCCGTATATGCCTTTGCCGTTTGTGGGCATCCACGCGGCAATATCTTCCACTATTTTTAGCACATCTGGTTCAAGATCGCCTTCGGGTGTTTGCACTACGTTAATAAGGAGGTTGCCGTTTTTGCTTACAATATCAACCAGCATCTGTATAACCTCGGTACCGGTCTTGTATTTTTGGCCGGTTTGGTAAAACCAATCCCCAATTGATGTGTCTGTTTGCCATGGGTAGGGATTGATATTGTCTTGTACGCCACGTTCCAGATCTTGCACCCATTTGCCATTTGAAGGTTCTTTACAATTATAGACAGCAGTGGGGCTGCCGTTATGGAACGCGAAATTGCCATTGTAAAAATTAGCCAGCATACTGCGGCCTATGCCATCAAAAGGCAATTTACTGTCAGAGTAAAGCAAGTCGGGGTGATAAGTATCTACCAGCTCTTTTACATCAGCATACCACTCTTTCATCCACTCGGGGTTGGTGGTTAGCCAGGCGTTGTCGCCGGGCGCGGCTTTGGTATGATATAGGTCGGCATATTGCGGGTCGGCACCATCGTAAGGGATGCCTTTAAACTCGCCGTCTTTATCGGCACCGTGTGCCACCTGGTACCAGGTATAGCTTGCCGCCAAATGTTCTGATACACCAAATTTAAGCCCTTCTTTTTGGGCAGCTTTTTGCCATAAACCTACCACATCTTTATGCGGTCCCATGTTAAAGGCGTTCCACTTATGTATCTGCGATTTCCATAAAAAGAAATTATCATGATGGCTGCCCATGCTTACGAAGTATTTGGCACCTGCTTTTTTGTAAAGCGCCATTAACTTTTCGGGGTCCCATTTTTCGGCTTTCCATAGCGGGATAATATCTTTATAGCCAAATTTGGATGGCGGCCCGTAATGTGCCACATGATACTTATTTTGCCTGCTGTTTTGTGAATATAAATTGCGGGCATACCAATCACCCTGGCGCGGTACAGCCTGTGGCCCCCAATGTGCCCAAATACCAAACTTAGCATCCCTGAACCATTCGGGGTATTTATATTCTTTTAATGATTCTTCGGTTGGCTTGAACGAACCCGCGTTTATAGGCAGATCCTGGGCATAAGTTGCCGAAAGGGTTGTTGTTAACGCCGCGGTTAGCAACAGGTTAAGATATAGTTTCATAAAGGGGTTTAATTGGTTATTAAAGATAGTTACAAAAGCTGGTAAAGCAATAAACAGCCATGATATTTATCAGCATGAATTTATTATCTGGAAATACCGACCTTAGCAAAAAATACATCGACCATAAAAATGAATACCGATCAGCCCCAAAAACCTGCCGAAAAAGAGAATATGCATCCCCGTAATAGCCATCGCGGCGGTTATGATTTTAAACTACTTTGCAAAGCCAACCCGGAGCTAACCGACTTTGTTGGGGTAAACAAGCATCAGGTTGAAACGATAGATTTTAGCAACCCCGAAGCGGTTAAAGCGCTGAATAAAGCGTTGCTAAAGCATTATTATGGTGTTGACGGCTGGAATATCCCCGAAGGGTACTTATGCCCGCCCATACCTGGCAGGGCAGATTACGTACATTATGTAGCCGACCTGTTAAAAGAAGTCAACGGCACCAAGATTATTAACGCCAACAAGATAAATGTGCTGGATATTGGCATGGGTGCCAATTGCGTTTACCCGCTAATTGGTAACGCGGTTTATAAGTGGCAGTTTACAGGTACGGATATTGATCCGGTAGCTATACGGTCAGCAAAGGATATTATTGGGTTAAATAAAGGTTTGCAAAATCAAATCAGCTTCAGGCTGCAAACCGGCAAGGACAATGTTTTTGTAGGAGCGATAAAGCCTGATGACAGGTTTGACCTGACGATGTGTAACCCGCCGTTCCACGGCTCTTTTAAAGAGGCGCAGGATGTGACAGCCACCAAATGGAAGAAGCTGGGTGTAATGAAAAAGCCCACGCTACTAAACTTTGGCGGCCAAAAGAACGAGTTATGGTGCAATGGCGGCGAGGTTGGTTTTATACGCCGCATGGTTGCCGAAAGCGCGCAGTTTGCCAAGCAATGTTTGTGGTTTACCACATTGGTATCAAAAAAAGACACGCTGCCCGCAGCGTATAATGCATTGAAATGGAACAAGGCGCTCGATGTTAAAACCATCAGCATGGCGCATGGGCAAAAAACCACCCGCATCATAGCCTGGACATTTTTAACCCCCCAAGAACAAACCGACTGGAAAAATAAATATTGGAAATAGTCTGCCTGGTATGAAAAGACTTGTACTGCTTTTAACATTCCTGCCTACCGTATTACTCGCACAATTCGTTGTGCCCAACTACCCGGCTGTTGATGCGTTAGGGCGTAAACTGCCGGAGTTTAAAGAAGTTGGCCCATCCAAAAAGGACAAGTTTGTAGGGCTTTTTTATTGGGTATGGCATACCAACTTTGCCGGGCAGGTTCCGTTAAATACATCAGAGGTATTAGCGAAACATCCCGAAGCGGTATACCTGTTTGATAACCCCGTTTGGCGGGCAGCCGAAGGTAACACCTTTTATTGGGGCGAACCTTTGTTTGGCTATTACCGCGATGAGGATGCCTGGGTGCTACGCAGGCAGGCCGTAATGTTGGCTGATGCTGGTGTTGATGTGATTATACTCGACTCGACCAATGGTACTAATTTTCAATCATCTTACGAAGCGCTGTTTAAGGCATTTGACGAGGCACGCAAGGATGGTATAAAGGCCCCGGCTATCGCGTTTATATTGCCGTTTGGCCCGTCTGAATCTGCCAGGGGCGAAATTGTGCAATTATATAATGACCTGTATAAACCGGGATTGTATAAGAACCTTTGGTTTTACTGGAAAGGCAAGCCGCTTATCATGGCTTATTCCGAAATGGTTTCTAAGCCTGATGCAACCGGGTTGAATGCTGCCATAAAAGACTTCTTTACATTTCGTCCCGGACAGCCGGTTTATAACAAAGGGCCGCAGCATAAAGACCATTGGGGTTGGCTGGAAATATATCCGCAACATGGTTTTGGGCCAAAGCCCGATGGCGGTTTTGAAGAAGCAACGGTAGGCGTAGCACAAAACTGGTCGAAAAAGGATGGGTTAACAGCAATGAACTCTGAAGGTGCTTTCGGCAGAAGTTATACCGACAAAGACGGACAGCATACCGAACCAGGTGCGGTTAATTACGGCTATAACTTCCAGGAACAATGGGAGCAGGCGTTAAAAATAAACCCCGATTTTATATTTATTACAGGTTGGAACGAATGGATAGCAGGCCGGGCCAAAAAATGGCAGAACCAGGTTAATGCCTTCCCCGACGAATTTAATGAAGAGGGCAGCCGCGATATTGAACCCATGAAAGGCGGCCCCGGCGATAATTATTATTACCAGATGGTGGGCAATATAAGGCGTTTTAAAGGCATGGCCGCGCCCGAAGAAGCTAATGGTTATATAAAGAGTAAGGGCAATGGTTCTTTTATAGACTGGCTCAAAGTGAAGCCAGCGTTTGAATCCTATAAAGGCAATACAATACACCGCGATTTTGACGGCTGGAAGGGCACGCATTATACAAACACAACGGGGCGCAATGATATTGTACTATCAAAGGTAGCGGTAGATAAGCAGTTTGTTTATTTCTATGTGCAAACGCAGGATAGGCTAACACCATCTACCGACAAAGCCTGGATGCGCTTATTTATTGATATCGACAGGAACAATAAAACCGGCTGGAATGGCTACGATTATGTAATAAATAGAAGCAGCCCCAGCGCGAAAGCCATAATAGAAAGATCAACTAATGGTTGGGAATGGGCAAAAGTTGGCGAGCTGGATTACCATGTTAAGGATAATATATTGGAGGTAAAGATCCTCAAAAAACTACTCGGCATAAAAGGCCCGGTAGATTTTGAATTTAAATGGTCTGACAATATGCAAACAGATGGCGATATAATTGACTTTTTAATTAATGGCGATGTAGCGCCATCGGGCAGGTTTAATTTTAGGTATATTAATAGGACTGCTAACGTGTTTAGCGATTAGATTTTGAGGGGGTAAATTTAAAAAAATAAAGAAAAAAGCCATGCATATCACTGAAAATCAGTATCTTAATGGTGTAAATTCTCACATAAACGCTATTAAACACATGCATGACTTAACCGTAAATTTCCAAAAAATGCTTCAGATTACCAACTCTGCGCTCAAACAAGATATAAATCAGGATGGAAACCTGCATTTTTATCCACGTAAGCCCAAGCTTTCCGACACTGAAATCATTGCATTGTCACTATGCCAGGAATGCTTGGGAATCGATAGCGAGAATTGGTTTTTAGCGAAACTAAAAAGCGATTACCGGGATGATTTCCCCAATCTTGTACACATTACCAACTATAATAAGCGGCGCAAAAGGCTGACCGCCTGGACAGAGCAGGTTAACCGCCGACTGGCTAAAGTGCTTAATGAAGGGGAGGATGTATTTATGGTAGACAGTGTGCCTGTTCCTGTATGTAAGCTTGTCAGAGAACAACAGCTTAAAGTTTGCAGGCACGATTTTGAAACAGCGCCGGATAAGGGATACAGTGCTGTGTATAAGCAATATTATATCGGTTATAAACTTCATTTAACGATTGGAATGAATGGGGTTTACCAGGGAATGGAGCTTACAAAAGCCAGCGTACATGATGTACATTATCTTAACGAAATTAAATATAGTGGATTAAAGTCATGTATATTACTGGGCGATAAAGGTTACTTGTCAACCGAATGGCAATTGGATTTGTTCACCAGCGTAAATATAGAATTGCAAACTCCCAAAAGAGCTAATCAGAAGGACTACAAGCCATGGCCGTGGGTTTATAAATCAACCCGTAAAAGAATTGAGGTCATCTTTGCTCAATTATGTGACCAGATGATGCTCAAACGGAATTATGCTAAAACTTTTGATGGACTCAGGACAAGAATTATGGCTAAAGTGGCCGCTGTGACTGTTCTGCAATATATTAATCATTTAAACGGCAAGCCGCTTAACCATATTAAACATGCGCTTGCTGCTTGATTTTCAATCGCTAAACACGTGACTGCTAATTAAATAGTACCGGTTTTTTTTAAATAATCTATTTTAAATAACCAAGTATTCGATATTTTTAATATATATCTAATTGTTAATTGATAAAAACTAAAATACATGTAATTTTTATCGATTTTTTCACATTAGTTTTAATTAAAAGCAGTTATTGATCGATATTTATGTAGAATAAAATTAAAAAATGAGATGATTTTAAATAATTAGTAAAACACAATGATAAAAATCAACCAATAAATGATTAATATTGTAACATTAACTGATCTTATTAATTAAAATGAAAAAAGCCGTTGTAATTGATGATGCTAATAGTTGTTTGTTGTGCAAAAACTGTATCAAGGAATGGATTCCTGCAATTTTAGCGCACAAGAAGAACTATAAAGTAAAAAAAGGCGAAGTCATTTTTAAAGAAGGCACCCCCGCTAACGGGATTTTCTTTGTACATACCGGGATTGTAAAAGTTCATAAAAGATGGGGTGCTGATAAAGAACTAATTTTACGGTTTGCTAAAGAGGGTGTAATTTTTGGCCATCGTGTGTTGGGCGGTAATGGCATATATGCTATATCGGCAACGGCACTACAACCCGGCATAGTTAGCTATGTAGATATGGAGTTTTTTGAAGCCACATTGAAAGTAAACGCTGATTTTGCTTATAATCTTTTAATGTTTTTTGCAGATGAGCTGCGCGTGTCTGAACGTAAGATGCGTAACCTGGCACACATGCCTGTAAAAGGCCGCGTTGCCGAAGCATTGATCATGCTAAAAGATCAATTTGGTTTAACTAATAGAATAAGGCATTTATAA
>DHIR01000123.1 GCA_002403905.1 Mucilaginibacter sp. UBA4741 | reverse complement strand
TCTTCGTCGGCAGCGTCAGATGTGTATAAGAGACAGATCCTATATACGTCTTCGTAACGTTACTTTGGCATACGATTTCACGAAAAGCGCTATAAAGACCTTGAAAATAAATGGACTGCGCCTCTATGTAACCAGTCAAAATTTATTTACATGGACGAAGTACCTTGGTTATGATCCGGAAACGAGTAGCGAAGGTGACGGACTTACCAAAGGTGGCGATTACGCAGGATATCCTGCTGCCCGCAGTTTAATTGTTGGTTTAAATCTTACTTTTTAATAATTAAAAGATGAAAAAAATAATAATAGCCTCATTTAGTTTATTGCTGCTGTTTTCCTGTAAAAAAGACTTTATTGCTTTAAATCCACCATCCAATCTAAATTCTGCTGGATTTTATAAAACAGAAAGTGACATGAATCAAGCTGTACTTGGAGCATATGCTGGCCTTCGCTCTGTTTATAACAATACTTTTATCAGACTCGGCGAAATTCGTTCAGATAATACTACCTACTCATGGCTTGCCGGAAATCCGGCTGATGATAACGGGATAGACATATTTGCTTCACCTCTTTTACCAGAAAACGGTTATCTTTCAAGTTGCTGGAATAATTGCTACAATGTTATTTTGCGCAGCAATATTGTTATCGGCCGTATTGAAAGTGTTAACTTTAAGGACCCAAAACTGAAAGCCCAATACATAGCCGAAGCACGATTTGTGCGGGCCTTGATGTATTTTTGGCTGAACAGGGTTTTCGGTGGTTATTCAACTAATGGAAACCTGCTAGGTGTTTTAAAAGTTGATAAAGAAATCACGCCGGCAGATGCTTATAAATTAAACCGGGTATCTCTGCAAGAGACCTATGATTTGATTGTCGCAGATCTCCAATTTGCTGAGGCCAATTTGCCTGCTAAATATGGTGCAACAGATGTAGGCCGCGCGACAATGTGGAGTGCCCACGGTCTTTTGTGTAAGGTATATATGACAATGGCTGGTTATCCTCTTAATAAAGGCGCCGCGTATTATACGCTTGCCATACAAGAAGCACAACAAGTTATCAATTCTTCAGGTGCCGCTTTAGTGCCAAGTTATGCCGACCTGTTTGATGTAAATAAAAAGAACAGCGCCGAATCGTTATTTGAGATTCAATATATGAAGGGAAGCCCTAACGGAGTGACAGGAAGTCCGTGGAATAATGACTTTGCACCACGTTTTTCGGATAAAGAAGTGGTGTTGGTGGGCGATAAAGGTGGAAGCAATTCTCCTACTGGTGATATGTCCCGCGCCTATACCCTTGGGGATCCGAGAAAGTTTGTATCAATGCGCGACTTTTGGGTCAGTGCAAAAAACGGAGCTGTACAGAATGACAGGTATGTACGTAAATATTATGATGTAGCAACAACCGGCAGTGATAACGGAAATAACTGGATTGAATTACGCCTCGCTGATATCTATCTTTTATATGCTGAAGCACTGGTACGTACCGGAGGAGATAAAAGCCAGGCATTATCGTATGTAAATAAAATAAGACAGAGAGCAAGAAACACCAAGGGAGACCCTGCAATTACCCCTCCTGCTAATTTGCTAAAAGACTATGCATTGACTGATTTTGCAGACGACAATGCGCTGCTGCTAGCTATAGAAAACGAAAGGCGGGTAGAACTGGCTTTCGAAAACCACCGGTGGTTTGACCTGGTTAGAACGGGCAGAGCAAAAGATGTGATGACTGCAGAGCAGGCAGTTGATGGCTATTCTCCTTTTACCTGGAGTGATAATATGCTAAGCTACCCTATTCCAACCCCGGTTATGCAATCCAATCCAGGAAAAATCATTCAAAATAAAGGCTACACACAATTTTAAAAAAATAAACTATGAATATGAAAAAAAACACCTCGCTTTTAATACTGGGACTTTTTTGTTTTATTATTTCAGCAAAAGCGCAATTACCTTCACTTAGTAAAAAGGAAATTAAACAAGGATGGATGTTATTGTTTAATGGAAAAACATTTGATGGCTGGCAAAAAGCTAATGGCACACGATTTACAGGAGAAGGCTGGAAAATAGAAAATGGGGTTATGGGTGTGAACCCACAGGGCGGCATGGCAGTGATATTGTGACCAACAAAGAATTTTTAGATTTTGAATTTTCACTGGATTTTTAAGTCCGACAGGCTCCTAGCTAAATTATATATTATTGAACACAGATAAGGCGGTCTGTTTGTGTTTGACCCCAAACATCATCGGCAATGATTAAATTTTAATAAACCAATAATTACCTAACATCTAACCAAATTTAAACAACACCCCATGAAAAAAATCAATATCGTAAAGATAGATGGGTTTGTTTTGCCTTTATTTTGGCAAATCGATGATTCTACCAGGGATTTTATACCCCCATGAAAATCACTTGACAGGTTTTTCGTCGTCCGCTAAATTATCCTGTGAAGGGAATTAATTATAAACACACAACTAAACATTATGAAGAAACAATTTATTTATTCGATCCTGTTCGCATTGCTATCATTACAGGTAATGGCTCAGAGCAAAATAACCGGAACGGTAACCGATGCAAAAGACGGTTCGCCTTTACCGGGTGTAAGTATAAAAATTAAAGACACTCAGGTTGGTACCCAAACTAATGTAAACGGCAGTTACAGCCTTCAAATAACAGACGCCAATTCGGTACTGGTGTTTTCATATACGGGCTATGCATCACAGGAACTAAGCGCTGTAGGTAAAACTACACTGGATGTTAAAATGACCGAAGAATCAAAAGCCCTTGGCGAGGTGGTAGTAATAGGCTATGGTACAGCCAGAAAATCGGACCTTACCGGCGCTGTCACCACCGTTAAAGCCGAGCAATTGCTTGACAAGCCTGTGCCCAATTTATCGCAAGCTTTACAAGGAAAGGTTGCCGGCGTTGAGGTAAGTGTTAATAGTAATGCGCCCGGTGCCCCTGCAAAGGTACGCATCAGGGGTATTGGCTCTATTAACTCCAACGTTGACCCTATTTACGTTGTAGATGGCGTGGTTGGTGTAGACCCTAACTCTATCAACCCAAATGATATCGCATCAATTGAGATTTTAAAGGATGCTTCATCAACAGCAATTTACGGGGTACGTGGTGCCAACGGTGTAATTATGGTCACTACCAAACGCGGCAGGGTGGGGGCGGCTACCATTAGCTACGAAGCAAATGGTAACGTTAGCGAGCTTTACAGGCACATGCCAACATTAAACGCCACGCAGTTTGTACAAGTGTATAACCAGGCCTTTGCCAACGGGCAAAAGTTTGCTACAGACGGTTCGATACAAACACCGGCAAAAGCTTTAAATCATGCCAACTATCCGCTGCTGTTTGATGTGAACAACAACCCTATTTATAATACCAATTGGGAAAAGGAAACTTATAAGCCGGCGTTCTCTCAAAGCCACCAATTAAACATACAGGGCGGCAGCGATAAATCGGTTTACAGCTTATCATTAGGTTATCTTAACCAAAAAGGTTTAATCCCTACATCGGCTTTTAAACGCTATTCTATTAAAATGACGATGGATAATGACGTTAAAGACTGGCTTAAAATAGGTGGTAGCATTAATCTTATTGCCAGCCGCCAGCGCATGGTAAGCGATGGTAACGGTGGCCTTAACGTACCCCGTGATGTAATTGAAGAAGTGCCTATAGTACCCATCAGATACCCTGACGGAACCTACGCCGGTAACTTTGATATCAACGGATTGGAGGGCGCGCCTAACCCTATCCAGGTAGCTAATGAGCGCTATACTTTAAATAATACTACCCAGATGTTGGGTAATATTTATGCAGTATTTAAAATAGCAAAAGATCTGGATTTTAAAACCGATTTTGGTTACAATTTAAATACCCAGAAAAATAATTCCTATTCGTCATTATCATTACAGCACTTATCTGCCGATCAGGGCGGTATTGCCAACATTAATGAGTATTCAAATTACTACTGGCAATCAGAAAACTACTTAACCTGGAACAAAAAGGTGAATGACCACCAACGTTTTACAGCCTTATTAGGTTTCTCGTTAAGCCGTAACGGTTTTGAAAGGGTACGTGCAGAAACCCAAAACTTTATCGACGATTTTTTCCAGTTTAACAACCTGGGTGCAGGTTCGGTTAAAAGCGCTTCAGAATCTGATGCGCAATCAAATACCTTAAACTCTGTATATGGCCGTATAAACTATAATATCAACGAAAAGTATCTATTTACCGCTACCGGCCGTTACGATGGTTCATCGCGATTTAGCGACAGAAATAAATTCTCGTTCTTCCCTTCTGTAGGTGCCGCATGGCGCGTATCACAAGAAGACTTCTTGAAAGGTAACACAACCATCTCCAACTTAAAAGTACGGGCCAGTTTTGGTGTAACCGGTAACCAGGAAATTGGTAACTACCGGTCGCTTGGCCAGTATGGAACCAGCCAAACAGTTATTAATGGTGCCGCAGCAATTTCATTACGACCAAGTTACCTGGGTAATCCTGATTTGAAATGGGAACGTACTACCCAGATTGATGGTGGTATAGAATTGGGCCTGTTTGATAACAGAATAAACCTGGATGCTGATTACTACACCCGTACAACTAACGATTTGTTATTACAAACTCCTATTCCATGGTCAGCTGGTTTTACAACATCCAACGTATACAAAAATGTTGGCTCGGTTCGTAACTCAGGTGTGGAGTTAAGCTTAAATACAGTTAACGTTAAAACTGATAACTTTCAATGGTCTACCTCATTTTTGTTCACCGCCAATAAAAATACGGTGTTGAAACTGAATGATGGTAATGCTGACATCTTCCCCGGCCCCAATTTCCTTGGTCAAAATTATGTGATCAGGGTTGGTCAACCAATAGGATCATTTTATGGCATGACGCGCCTGGGTACTTATAGTGATAGCCCCGCAGATGTTGCCGAAGCTGCCAAGCATGGTTTAAAATCTGGCGACCGCAAATACATTTATAACGCCGATGGCAGTAACTACTATAGCGTTATTGGCCATGCGTATCCAAAATGGACAGGCACGTTCAGCAGTTCCGTTAAATATAAAAACTGGGATTTTTCGTTCGATATTAGTTTTGTTGAAGGGGTAAATACTGCAGCCAACTTTAAACATTCGTCTGAAGACAGGCAGACTATTTCCAATAGTTTAGCAACGGTATTAAACGGCTGGACATCTACTAACCAAAACACCTATGTCTCGCAGGTTCGTAACTACAAATATGCCCAAGACTCGCATTTTGATACCTGGTGGGTTGAGGATGGATCATTTATCCGCGGTCAAAATTTCATATTAGGTTATAACCTGCCAGCTGCTACTGTTAAAAAACTAAACATGAGCCGCCTGCGGATTTATGCCAGTGTACAGAACCTTTTCATCATCACCAAATACACCGGTTATGATCCTGAGGTAGATACTTTTAACTCTAGTTATGGGTCAAACCCGGCGTTTTCACAGAACTTAGACTTCTTTTCCGTACCTCGTCCGCGTGTGTGGAACCTTGGCGTACAGGTTGGATTTTAAAACAATACTATTACAACAAGAAGAGACATAGCAGAGAAGTATTTAAACCATAATAAATTGCATTAAGATGAAAACATTTAAAAATATATTAGTAGTAACATGCCTGTTACTTGCGTGCTCATGTAAAAAATTCCTGGAGGAAAAGCCATCATCCTTTTTAACACCGGGATCAAACCTTTCAAGCGCGAAAGTAGCCAGGGCATTGGCCAATGGGGGTTATCAAAATCTTCAGGGCTTACTTTCAGGGCAGTCAGGCTCATATGGTGGTAACACCTGGAACCTGATGGAGTTCATGACCGGCAAAGCCAATAGCGACCTGGGACAAACCGGTTTCGTAAGCTTTCAAACCTTAAATTACAACAGTACCTCGTTTTACTTTGATACCTGGTGGCAGCAAATGTATTTGGGGATAGGTGCAACTAACCTGGCTATCCAAAAAATACCAACTATTACCGCATCAGGTTTAACGGATGAAGCTAAAAACAATATGGTGGCCGAGGCTCGTACATTAAGGGCTTTATATTATTTCTACCTGGTACGTATGTATGGCGCAGTACCTGAAATAACTGCACCGCCAAAAGATTTGAATTTACAGGTTGCACGCACACCTGCAAAACAAATTTATGATGATATAATTATCCCTGATTTGCTTGCCGCTGAAAAATCAACGCTACCATATAAAGATGCTACAGGCAAAGTAAGTATGGGTGCTGTAAAATCATTGCTTGCTGATGTATATCTTACTTATGCTGGCGCTGCAATCAATGGCGGTACTGCGGCTTATGCAGAATCAGCAAAGCGCTCATTAGATGTAATCAAGAATGGCGGATATACACTATTTCCGCAGTATACTGATATGATAATTCCAGCCAATAAAAATAGTGGGGAATTTATTTTTCAGGTGCAATATGCTGCAGCCGTGCCATCAACTAATCCGCTTACCGCGCTTACTATACCGAACTATTCAAAAATTTCGAAGTATTCGGATGAGTATGGGTCGGTATACCCAACAGCGCAATTTATTGCCTCCTATCCTGCAGGCGACAAACGCGTAGACGAAAAACAGTTTTTTTACACCAGTTACCCCAACATCAATACCGGTGCCACTGTAACTTTTACCAATCGTTATATTTATAAGTGGTTTGATCAAAACGCGGTTACCACTACGGCTAAGTCTGATCTTAACTATACTATCTACCGCCTGGCAGATGTCATGCTGATGTACGCAGAAGCCGCTAACCAGGCCGAGAACGGGCCAAACGCCGACGCTATATCGTATGTAAACGCTATTCGCGCCAGAGCCAACCTTGGCCCAACCCTTGCACTTACAAAAGATCTGTTTGAGAAAGAAGTTTGGCTACAACGTTATTATGAGCTATGTTTCGAAAACAAAATGTGGTTTGATATGGTGCGTACCCGTAAGGTACACAATGACGTAACAGGAAACTGGGACAACTTTGTTGGTCATCAAACCGTATTTGGCTCAACATTTGCCGAAAAACAATTGTTGTTCCCGGTACCCAAACAGGAAACAGATGTTAATCCTAAGTTATTGCCAAACAACACGGGGTTTTAATAAACTCAATTTCCAGCTGAATATACAACGGCGGACCGCATGGCCCGCTTTTGTATTTTAGGCTGGACTGAAGGATATAGTAACGGCGATATTCAACGCAATACATAATAAATATGTGAAAAATACCAAACTA
>DHIR01000104.1 GCA_002403905.1 Mucilaginibacter sp. UBA4741 | reverse complement strand
CGACTTAAGCGTATATACCTAAAACGTTAATTAGTGTTAAAGGTAACTATCCAATCAGTATTTTTAAAATCATACCAGAACTAGTTACGTATATATCGGTATATTTAATAAACAATGAAACACATTAAAACAGTCATCCTTACATCACTTGGTGCATTAACCGTTTTTACGGTTGTGGCTTTTGCAAGTTTAAAACCGGCAAATAACACCCCGGCACCCGGCAAAGGCTTTGCCGTTGTAGAGCTATTTACCTCCGAAGGCTGCTCTAGCTGTCCGCCTGCTGATGAGCTGGTATCTAAAATTCAAAAGGAATATAAAGATCAGCCGGTTTATATCCTGGCTTTTCATGTTGATTACTGGAACCGCCTGGGTTGGAAGGACGCGTTTAGCAGTGCCGATTATTCTAAACGACAAAGCAACTATGCCGATTACCTGCATATTCAATCTGTTTATACGCCGCAAATTGTGGTAAACGGTAAAAAAGAATTTGTAGGATCTGAAGAAGGAACTTTGCGCAGCGCCATCAAAGCCGGGCTGCAAAAATCATCAGCAGCACAAATAGAATTGGGTAATATAAAAACAGAAGCAGGTAAAGCAACGCTACATTACCAGGCTATAGATAACGGGAACAACAGCGTACTGCTATTGGCCTTGGTTGAGCGGTCTGCACAAACCAGTGTTAAAGCCGGCGAAAATAAGGGACGCAATTTGTGGCACGTACAGATCATTCGACATTTGCAAACCGTGGCTTTGGCCAATGGCAAAGGCGGTATTGAAAGTATCGCGTTACCAAAAGAGTTTAACGCTCAAAACTGGGAGGTAATTGGCCTATTGCAAAACACCCAAACCGGCGAAATTATTGGAGCGACTAAACAGTCATTTCCATCAGCCAGTTAATTATCATTAACTTCAATCCGTGAAACAGATAAAAGAAAAACATTCCTTAGCCATGCGATGGACACATTGGGTAAACTTCCCGATACTGACCATTATGATCTGGAGCGGGATGCTGATCTATTGGGCCAATGATGAATATAGTATCACCCTGTTTGGGCATACTTTTTTTAAGTTTTTCCCCGAGTGGTTTTATAAGAAGTTTGGGCTGGTACACCACCTGTCAGAAGGTATGGCGTTCCACTTCCTCTTTATGTGGTTCTTTTTTTTGAACGGGATATTGTATGTGGCCTATACTTTGTTCTCGGGCGAGTGGCGCGAGCTTGTCCCGCAAAAAAAATCATTTAAAGAGGCCTGGCTGGTATTGCTGCATGACCTGCATATCCGCAAAATGACCCCTCCTCAAAATAAATATAACGCCGCCCAACGCATTGCTTATACCACCATTATTGTAATGGGTATTGGCTCTGTAATTACCGGGCTGGCCATTTATAAACCGGTACAGTTTTATTATTTAACATGGATATGCGGTGGCTATCATTTTGCGCGGATATTGCATTTTGCCTTAACCATTGGCTACGTTTTATTTTTTGTGATACATATAATACAGGTTATCCTGGCGGGATGGAAGAATTTTAGTTCGGTTATTAACGGGTTCGAGGTGATGGATACCAAACCCAAACCAATTATAGAAAAAGCACATGACGAAGAAAAAGATTAAGAAACCGCTTACTATAGATCAAAAGATCACCCGGCGGAATTTTATTTCGTTCGGTGTATTTGGCGCGGCAGCCGTTGGCTGTGTATTTGGGTGGAAATGGCTATACAACTCGCCTATAGAAGCCAAAGGCATAACAGGCGGCGCACATAAACCGTTGCGCCGTGCCTTGAATAAAACCGAGATTGCTTTTCGCAGATTTTTTTATAGCGAAAATCATCTGGTTAAAACCTATCCAAAATCAATGGCGGCCAAAATTGTACGCTATAACAGCGACATAGGTATTGAGGATAAAAAACCATTTAACATAGCCACCTGGAAACTACAGGTTAAAAAACAAAACGGCGATGTTTTAAACGTAACCCTGCAAGATTTAAAAGCCTTGCCCAAAACCGAGATCGTTTTTGATTTTAAATGCGTTGAAGGCTGGGACCAGATATCATACTGGGGCGGCGTTAAGTTTACCGACTTTATAGAACACTATAACCTGCACGACCAAACCCAACTGCAATACGTAGGCATGGAAACCCCCGATAAAACATATTATGTTGGTATTGATATGCCAAGCGCCATACATCCGCAAACCATATTAGCTTACGAGGTTAATGCCAAACCATTGTCGTTAGACCACGGCGCGCCGTTAAGGCTCATCATCCCGGTTAAATATGGTATTAAAAACCTGAAACGAATAGGCATCATATCTTTCAGCAACACCCGCCCACCCGATTATTGGGCCGAGTTGGGCTATGATTATTATTCGGGGTTGTAGGTGTTGTGCTTTGCTATTTAAATGAATATATTTGTTATTATGATACGTACCATTTTAAAATCAAATCAAAATAATCTTACTATCACCTTGCCCGATAATTTGGTGGGTAAGCTAATAGAAGTTATTGCATTTGAAATTAAGGAAGAAAAAAATGGCGGAAAGGTTGAACCCAAAAAACCAAAGCTATCCCAACTACGTGGATTTTTATCTAAGAAAAGCTCTGAATCAATGCATGATCATGTAAATCAAAGCCGGGCAGAATGGGATACCTTGTAGATAGCAATGTACTTATTGATTATGTTGCCGAACGCTTTAAAAAGCATCAATTAAAAGCCCTTGATCTGATATTTGATGAGTCCCTTACGATCTCAATAATTACTAAAATTGAAATTCTTGGGTTTAATGGTGTACCGGACGAAGAAATTCGTATGATCGACTTCTTAGGTTATTCGGATATTATTATGCTTACCGAAGCCATTGTTGGCCGTACTATCTTACTTAAGAAATCAATCAAAATAAAAACGCCGGAGGCTATAATAGCATCAACGGCATTGGTTCATGATCTTACGTTGATAACAAACAACATAGCAGACTTTAAACGTGTTGAAGGGTTGAAAACATTTAACCCTTACGAAGTTTAGCCTCCTTATTTCAAATACTCATTAAAAAAATCAATGGTCCGTTTCCAGGCTAGTTCTGCGGCGGTTTTGTCATAACGTGGTGTGGTATCGTTATGGAAGCCGTGATTCACATTCTCGTAAATATAGGCCTGGTATTTTTTTCCATTGGCTTTTAAAGCAGCCTCGTAGGCCGGCCAGCCCCCGGTTATGCGGGTATCTAATGATGCATAATGCAATAATAGTGGCGCTTTAATATTTGGCACTTCCTCAGCGGTGGGTTGGCTGCCGTAAAAAGGTACAGCTGCCGCCAGGTTCGGTAGCCTAACGGCCATCATATTGGCTATGCCGCCGCCATAACAAAAACCAACTACGCCTACTTTGCCATTACAGTCCGGGTGATTTTTAAGGTAATTGTAGGCATCTATAAAATCTTCCTGCATTTCTTTAGGGTCGCGCTTGGCTTGCATGTTGCGGCCATCGTCATCATTACCGGGGTAACCGCCTAGTGGGGTCAGGGCATCGGGCGCGATGGTAATAAGCCCTGCCAACGCGGCTCGCCTGGCTACATCTTCTATGTATGGGTTTAAGCCCCGATTTTCATGTACTACTACAATCCCGCCCAGTTTCTTTTTATTGTCTTTGGGTTCAGATAGCAATGCTTTTATAGTCCCACCGCCTTTTGGCGAGTCATATTTAATATATTCTGATTTTAAACGAGGGTCATCTGCCTTTATTTGGATATTGCCTTTATAATCGGGCATCATGAAACTCATTATAGCCGGTACGGTTAGCCCGCCAACCGCGTAAAGCGATAGCTTTTCCATAAATGCGCGGCGGTCAAGCCGGCTATGCGCGTAGTCGTCATACAGGTCAAACACTTCCTGTTTGATATCTTCTTTTTTTATCTGGCTCATAATTAAAGGATTTAATCAAATATAATAATTCAAACCTTAAAATAACAAGCGCGAGGTGTCCGTCCGCCAAGATATCGACCCATCATAACCAGGCGGACGGATTCTTATAATTTTAATTAGCCAACAATTTATCAATAACATCGGGCAGTTCTTTTGCCGATGGCAGTGGGGCGCTCATACTAACTATTTTCAGGTCTTTGTCTATCAGCAATGATCTTGGGATGTTGGTTACATTGTAGGCGGTTAACTTATTCCGGTTTATTTGCCATTGGTAGCCATTGGCTTTGCGCCCCCAAACGCTTTGCTTCCATTTGTCAACCTGGTTATCATCATCTATCGATAACGACACGAACACTACGTCCTTATTATCCCGGTATTTGTTTTTGATCTCGTCCATGCTCGGCATTTCGGCAAGGCAGGGGCCGCACCAGGTGGCCCATATATCCACATAAATTACTTTGCCTTTTAGATCAGCCAGGCTTACTTTTTTACCCATAATATCTACCGCTGTAAAATCAGCCGCTACATCGCCTTTGCCAAATTGCAGCAGGCCCTGTAAATAGGTTTTAGCTGCAGTGTTGTAGGCTGGTGTTTTTATCTTTTCAATAATTTGATCGTATTTGGCTAACCTGTCTTTATCACTTTCGTGGCTCATTTTTTCAATCAGGTCAGATACCATAAACCAGTCGGCTATTTTTTCCGCGTCAGCGTTTTCGAGAGCATTACTTATCAGGTCCTTTGCAATATCGCGGTATACCACCATTTCCATAAAAGAGGCATCAATAAAGTTGTGCTGATACTGGCTTTTAATTGTTTTAGCTAAGTTGTTAAACGATAGGATATATACGGCCGGATAAGAATCAATGTCTTTGCTATGGTTAGCGTAGATGGCTACCATGGCAAAGCTGTTTAATACATCGGCTTTTATGCGTGCTTCTTCCAGCCGTCTAAATTCGGGCGATATCTGCTTTGCTGATGCCAGTTGCTCTTTCCGGTATTGGGCGGCGGCCATAATGGTTTCCAGCGTTTCTTTAGGCGTTTGTTTAATTTTATCCCCGGCTTCTAAAAACGACCCGGCTTTAGGATAGGGCGTATTACACAAGTAGCGTTGGGCCTCTTCGTTAGTACCACTAAAAGAGCCTTTGGTACCATCGTTCTTATCAATAACCACCTTTAGGTTATCGCCAGGCGACAGGTAGAGAATATTGCGACCAATGCGGAAGTAATTGGGCGCCGCTAAGTTAAAGGTGATGGTAAATTTCCCCGAGGCATCCGTGGTTATCAAACGTTCGGCGGTGGGCCTGTTTAGTGTTTGAAAGTCAGACAGGTCCTGAACTTCTTCCTGGTTGCTAAAGTTTTTAAGCCTGCCAGATAGAGTTACCGTGTTTTGTTGTGCCATGGCGATATGCATCCCCAGGCAAAATGTTAAGAGAGCGATTAGTTTAGTTTTCATTGGATGTGGTTTTAAGGTTAGGGTGGGGTAAATCAAATATAATAATAAATTCATAAGCATGTAACAACTATGGCTGCGAATACTGACGTTGTGCCCCGTGTCAACCCTACAACACTTTTCATCTTAAATTCATTATCTTCTTTTAATATTAGCATATTGCAAGTAAGATGCCCGCGGTAAAATTCCCTTTCAGGAAACAGCTTGCTTATACCTCAGGGATGATAGGCTGGAGCATGATGACCAACACCATCATTGTGATGCTGCCGTACTTTTATTTGCCGCCCAGTAACTCGGGGCTTAAACCTTTTGTACCGCAGTTACTTTTGTTTGGGGTGTTAAATATCCTGTCGGTTATTGCTGCTTCGGGCAGGTTTGTTGATGCTATTTACGACCCGCTGATAGCCTCATTGAGCGATAAAAGCAAGGACCCTAAGGGCCGCCGCATTCCGTTTATGAAATGGGCCATTTTGCCGGCTATCTTCTTTTTCTGCCTTACGTTTGCCCCGCTGGTTAAAGGCGAAAGCATGACCAACGCCGTATGGCTTACGGTTAACATGATCTGCTTTTTTATGGGTGCCACTACTTATATTATCCCCTACAACGCCTTACTGCCCGAGCTTACCGAGACTGCTGCCGAAAAGGTTAAGCTATCCTCATTTCAGCAAGTGGGGTTTATTATCGGCATTGTGTTTTCGGCCTGCATTAACAACTTTGCCGACGTGGTGCAAAAGTTTTTTACGTTTACCAATCGCGACTCGGCAGTACAATACACCATTTGGGGCATGAGCATTGTCGCCGGTTTTTTCATGCTGATACCGGTACTATTTATTAACGAGAAGAAATACAGCAGCGGCAAGCCATCGCACCTGCCGCTGCTGCCCGCCATACGCAAAACGTTTAGCAACCGTAATTTTAAATATTATTTGGTGTCTGATTTTTCGTACTACATGGCGCTAAGCATTATATCAAGCGGGTTGCTGTATTTTGTTACGGTGCTGCTGCACCTGCCCGAATCAAAGGGCGGTGTGCTAATGGGAACGATGGTGCTGTTCTCGCTGGTGTTTTATCCGCTCATCAATTACCTGTCTAAAAAGATCGGCAAGAAGCCTATTGTAATGTTCTCGTTCGCGTTGCTGAGTTTGATCTTCATCGCGATATTTTTCCTGGGGAAGTTCCCGGTATCGGCCAATGTGCAGATATATACGCTGGTGTTGTGCGCGGCGTTCCCACTGGCCTCATTGGGGATATTGCCTAACGCAATTTTAGCAGAAATTGCCCAACAAGATGCCAACCAAACCGGCGAAAACCGTGAAGGGATGTTTTTTGCAGTGAAATATCTTTTTGTAAAATTGGGGCAGACTTTGGGGATAGCGCTCTTTGCCTTCCTAACCGTTTATGGCAAGGACCCCGGCAATGATTACGGCTTGCGCTTAAACGGCATTTGCGGCTGTGTGTTATGCTTGATGGCCTTTGTGGTTTTTAGCCGCTTTAAAGAAGTTAGGACGAGGTAGGGTAGTTTGCAGTGGTCGGTTTGCAGTTTGCAGAATTTTTTAGTGGGCAGCAGGTAGTTTGCAGTGGCAAATATACCTACTAGCTGAGAACTTATAGCTGCAAACTAAATTCTGCAAACTGCGCACTGGCAACTGCCAACTAAATGTTAACCCTCTATCATTTCCACCTCGGCAACAGGGCTAAATAAATAAACGCGTTTGGTTTTTATCTCCACACATTTATAGCGCTTGCGCAGTTTTTCTTCCCTGCGGAAAACACGGCCATCTTTTAATTTAAACACCGCGTGCAGGGGTAGTTTTTCAACAGTATGAATATCCTCTTTTGGCGCATCATATTTACGTAACGAACGATATAAAGAGAGATCAGAGCAACTGGATGCCGCCGGGTTATTCAAATAACTAATAATAGCATGTTTAACATCGGGCGGGAAAACTTCTTTCTCAAAAAATGGCTGCATCATTTTTTTGAAATTATTTTTCCATTCGGTGCCATGGGGTTTTGCTTTTTGCTTGTGCTCGTTCCAGGTATGCAGGTGCGCAAACTCATGTACTGTAGTTACCAAAAAAGCGTAGGGGTTAAGATCGTAATTTACAGATATGCGGTGCCCTTTACCATCAAAAGGCGCGCGGTAATCGCCAAACTTGCTGCCGCGATTACGTGAAATTTTAAACTCGCACTTAAAGTAGTCTATCCAGCGGCCAATAAGCGGGGCCGCATGTGGCGGAAGATACCTTTCTAAAACTTTTACTTTATCCAATTCTTACCTCTGTTCAAATTTAAGAAAAAAGCGCCAAGCATAAAGCAAGATAATACGAATAAAAGCTTTAAGCTTTCAGCTACCTTAAAAGATGATAAACAACAAAGCTAGCCACATAAGCCAGCACGGTCATGTAAGCAAACTGTATAGCGGGCCAGCGCCAGCTTTTGGTTTCGCGGTATACTACGGCTACCGTGCTTGCGCATTGCATGGCAAAGGCATAAAACATCATGAGCGAAAATGCTACGGCAAAAGTAAATACCGGCTGACCGGTTTGCGTGTTTTTGGCCTGGTGCATTTTCTGTTGTACAGATTGTATATCATCGGCATTGCCGTTTACGCTATAAATTGTGGCCATGGTGCCTACAAAAACTTCGCGGGCCGCAAATGATGTTATCAGAGCTATGCCAATTTTCCAGTCGAAGCCCAATGGATGAATAGCCGGCTCAATTACATGCCCCAATACCCCGGCGTATGAGCTTTCCAGTTTTTCGGAGGCGATGTTTTTATTTAGCTGGTCGGCGCTAATGTTTTGGGTGTATTGTTGTTGTTTGTATTTGGCATCTATTTTTTCAAACCTGTCGCCCGGCCCGTAGGACGCCATTACCCATAATATAATAGATACGGCTATAATAACCTTACCTGCCTGTAAAACAAACGATTTAGAACGATCATACATAGAGTAAGCCACATTGTTCCACCGCGGCATGCGGTATACGGGTAGCTCCATGATAAAATATCCGCGTTCGCGGCTTTTTAAAATAAACTTAAATACCCAAGCCACTACCACTGCCGATATCAGGCTAAATACATACATACCGGTTAATGCTAACCCTTGCAGGTTAAACAGCCACCAAACATTTTTATTAGGTACAACTAAAGCTATCAGCAACGTATAAACCGGTAAACGTGCAGAGCAGGTTACTAATGGGGTAACCATTATGGTTATCATTCGGTCCTTCCAGTTCTCAATGGTACGGGTACTCATGATAGATGGTACCGCACAAGCAAAACCACCAATTAACGGCACTACCGACTTTCCATTCAAACCAACCTTACGCATCAGCTTATCCATCATAAAAGTAACGCGCGACATGTAGCCGGTATCTTCCAGTATGGATATAAAGGCAAACAAAATGGCAATCTGCGGTATAAATACCATTACACCGCTAAGCCCGGCAATAACGCCGTCAACCAGTAAACTCACTAATGGCCCGGCGGGTAAAATATGGTGTAATGAATTTTGCACCCATACAAAAGCATCGGCAATAAGTTCCATTGGATATGCGGCCCATGAAAATATGGCCTGGAACATAAACATCAGGATGGCGAAGAATAGGATAAAGCCAAATATCTTATGAGTAAGTACCTTATCTATCTTATTACTTAGCGTTTCGTCTTGAGCGGTATCGGGTACTTTTACGGTATCGTATAGCAAATCATTTATAAAACTATAGCGGGCAATGGTTTCGCTGCCCTGCGCTTTCTGCGAATGGAAGCCATGCTCTTTTTCAAGCGCCTCAATTTTGTCCGACTGTTCAGTCGATAAAAATTTAAGCGTTTCATGCTGATGTGCAAGCTGTAATGCGAAGTATGGATTATCAAGATTAAGCTCTTTGCTGATACTTTCTATCAGTTGTGGGGCTATTGACCTAACATCAATACTATCTTCCTGTAAAGCAACCTTATTGGCATAAGACATCGCTGTTTTAAGCACATCAATTCCATCAACCTTACGGGCCGAAATAGGCACTACGGGAACGCCCAGGCTTTTAGCAAAGAGATTAACATCAATGGTAATGCCTGATTTTTTGGCAAGGTCCATCATGTTAAGTGCAATAATTACCGGGATTTTTAAATCGGCAACCTGGCTGTAGAGTAATAAATTTCTTTTAAGGTTTGATGCATCAAGAATGACGATAACCAGATCGGGGGTTAACGGATTATGCCTGTCGGCCAATACAGAAAATACGATAGATTCATCCTGGCTTTTGGGGTATAGGCTGTAAGTGCCGGGCAGGTCAACAACTTCGGCAGTACGGCCATCGGGCAGTTTGGTGTACCCTGCTTTTTTATCAACAGTAACCCCCGGAAAATTTCCTATTTTTTGATTTAACCCGGTTAATACATTAAAGAGCGTTGATTTACCGGTGTTTGGATTTCCTACAAGCGCAACTCTTATATCAGCTTTCAATTAAGTAAAAACTACTGCAAAATTATGGTTGACGCTTCGCGTTTACGTAAGCTCAACTGGTATCCCGATACGTTTATGGCAATTGGGTCACCAAGAGGGGCAATACGGTCAACTCTTATTTCTTCACCAGGCAGGCATCCCATCTCCATTAATTTAACCGACATTTCCAGATCAGTAAATTCTTTTACGATACCTTTTTCTCCTACTTCAAGTTGCGAAAGCCTCATATATTATACGTTAACTAAGCAAATGTATGTCTTATTTAAATTAAATCCAAATAAGAACAGTCTGTTTTATGTAAATAGATGTCTTATTGTAACAATAACACTATCTGCAAAAAAAAATTTGCATGTATAGACAACTATTTCATAAAATTTTACGTTCTTTGTGTATTATCTGTAAGCTCTGCTTACAATGTGATAAGGTTTAGGTTGAAAGTCCCCAAACAGCGAGTGTGCGGGGACTTTTATTTTGCCTTAATTTTTACATTTACAGCGTGAGCCAACTAAAAGAATCTTTATACCAACAATCCCTTAACTATGTGCAGCAGCGTATGGATGCTGCCGAACTGGGAATAAAAGAAGCGCAACAAGCATCAAAAGACGACACCAAAAGCAGCGCCGGCGATAAGTACGAAACCGGGTGCGAAATGGCCCAGCAGGAAACCAACCGCAACATGGCCCAGTTAACAGAGGCTAATAAACTAAAAATAGCTTTAAACTTAATTACAACACAACCCACATTAAAAAAAGTAGAAACCGGCAGCGTGGTAATTACCAATAACGGCAATTTTTATATTGCTATAAGCGCGGGTACTTTATTGGTTGATGGTAAAGCCTACTTTGCTATTTCACCGGCATCGCCTATTGGTTTTAAAATGAAGGGGCTTAAAGTTGGCGATATGTTTGACCTTAATGGTAAGGATTACAAAATAGATAGCATTTTATAAGCTAATCGGTCGATAAAAGATTTGGTATTTGATATTAATCTCGTTTCTTTATCAACCAATAAAAACCAATAGTATTACCCAATGGATACACCACAAGCCCTGCCCATACTGGATGCTGCCGAACTGCGCGTTTTAGGCTCATTAATGGAAAAATGCAAAGCCACGCCAGATTATTATCCTATGACACTTAATGGGCTTGCTGCCGCATGTAATCAAAAAACATCGCGCAAGCCGGTGGTGCAGTTTGATGATGAAACTGTGATGCAGGCACTAAATACCTTAAAAAGACGTGGGTTAATATCTACTGCTACCGGTGGTTCTATTCGATCAGTAAAATACAAACATAACTTTGCTATTGTGTTCCCTTTGATACCGTCAGAGCTGGCCATAATGTGCCTGCTGATGTTGCGCGGGCCACAAACACCGGGCGAATTAAATACCAACTCGGGCCGATTGTACGAGTTTGACTCGATAGAAGAGGTACAGGAAGTATTAGATAAATTGGCCGGAGGCGATATGCCATACCTGGTACAATTACCAAAACGCCCCGGACAAAAAGAAGCACGTTACGCACATTTACTGGCTGGTGTACCCGAAATAAGCGATGATGATTATGATGATCAGCCATCGGGCCGGACAGATAGTGATTTAGAAATACGCCTGGCAAAAGTAGAGCAGGAACTAGCCGAGCTTAAAGAAGCTTTTGATAAGTTAATGAAAGAGTTAACCTAAGCCACAATTTCCTTATATTCGCATTAGTTGTATTCCCTTTTAGAAACAAACGGGGGTTGATCAAAAATGCATTTACCTAACAATTTATTTGCAATAACACTAATACTGAGTGGCCTTGTCACTGTTGGTGTTTCGTGGATGATATTTAAACGCACCGGTGGCGCGGTGCGGTGGTTTGGGTGGATGATGCTGAGCATTGCCATCTGGGCAATAAGTTATGGTTGCGAACTATCGTCGGACACATTAAGCCAGATGTTGTTCTGGATCAACATCGAATATCTCGGCATCTCCTACGCCCCTCCTTTATGGATAATTTTTGTAATTGGCTTTACCGGTAAAGAGCGTTGGCTTACAACATTAAACTGGTTCCTGATATTTATTATACCAACAATAACACTGCTAATGGTTTGGACCAACCGCTGGCACCATCTTCATTATGCATCGGTAGGGGTTGATAATAATGGGCCTTCCCCGTTATTAAGCCTTAAGGTTGCTATATGGTATAAAATACATACAGTTTATTTTTATTTAATGCTGGGTTGGGGTATGTACCTGATAATCTCCCGGTTTAGAAAAGCCGATGGCTTTATAAAGCGGCAAAACCGCATTATACTGTTTGGTGCGTTTATCCCATGGATGGTAAACTTTAGTTACCTGTTAAACTTGCGGCCATTTGGGCACCTTGACCTTACACCGTTTGCATTTATAGCTTCGTCATTAATTATATCCATTGGTTTGCTGGGTTTTAAATTGTTTGATATTGTGCCCATAGCACGAGGCAAAATTATTGAAGCATTACAAGAAGGTATACTGGTGCTTGATATTCAAAACAGGGTGATTGACATTAATCCCGAAATGCGGAAAATAATAGGGCCATATACTGATCACATTATAGGGAAAAAGCCCGCACATTTGTTCCCTGGCTTTGCCGAGCTAAACGATACCGTACACAACCAGGAAAACAGCAGTATAGAAATTAAGCTGAATGATGGCCGTTTTTTTTCGGTTACACTTACATCGCTGTTTGAGCGGCAAACCATTTATAGTGGCAAGATCATGCTTTTTAGGGATATTACCGACTGGAAGCAGAGCGAAGATAAACTGCACGAGCTTAACCGGTTAAAAGACAGGCTATTTTCTATCATATCGCATGACTTACGTTCGCCATTATTAAGCTTGATGGATATTTTAAGCATGGCCAATGATGGCATGGTAAGCGATGAAGAGTTTAAAAGCTTTTTGCCTACACTGTCAAAAAACATAGGTTATACATCCGGCCTGGTGGACAACTTGCTGCAATGGTCAAAAAGCCAATTGGAAGGAACCGCGATCAATGCGACACACTTTGATATTAAGGATAATGTTACTTATGTGCTGAATAGTTTTGGACAGATATCGGCCGATAAGGGCGTTATTTTACATAACAATATAAACCTGGCTACTGTTGTTTATGCCGATATGGACATGATACAAGCGGTATTGCGCAACCTGGTATCAAACGCTATAAAGTTTTGCCGTAAGGGCGATAAGATCTCTATAAATGCCGAAATAAAACGCGAAACGGCTACTATTTGGATAGCCGATACTGGCATAGGCATTGCATCAGAAAACATTGATAAACTATTTGGCACCAACAATTTTACCACAAAGGGCACAACTAACGAGCAAGGCACAGGCCTTGGCCTTTTATTGTGCAAAGACTTTATAGAAAAAAACAGCGGTAAAATTTGGGTGGAAAGTAAGCCTGATCAGGGTAGCTGTTTTTATTTTACCTTACCCGTCGATAAACCACTGTAATTTTAATTCTTCCATACAACAAAAAACGACGGGTGTATGTCCGTCGTTTTTTGTTGTATCATTAATTATCCTAATAAATAAAGCTACCATCACCGCGGCGGTTCATGTTACGGCCATTACGTTGTGGCGTACCGCTCCATTTCTGCAGGTTAAGGCGTAGGCCCACCATAAAGTACCTGCTTAATGTATTTGATATGGTATTGGTTTCGCCCTCGGCATCAACCACTTTTTGTAAATAGTTGTTTTGATGCAAAACATCATAAACATTAAAGGTAAACACCAGATTTCTCCTGGCCAGGAACTCTTTTTCAAACCCGGCGTTTATAATTAAAGGAGAGGTGTTTGCACCAGATATACCTGAAATGTATTTTTTGGTAGCATCATAGTTTATCTGCCAGGTTTTAAAGAAATACATACGGCCATTTAAGCCTAACGAAGTTGTTTTCAGATCCGTAGAGGCGGCGTTTGGCAGCGTTGTAAAGTATCTTGAAATATCGTATCCAATAAACGGATTGATCTCAAAATTCTCATTCGGGGTAATACGTGGGCCAAAGCGCTCATCAAGTCTCCAGTTTGTTTGATGATATAGTTGGCTATTACGCATTTGCGGCGAATAGGTATAAGATATATTTCCATTCAGTGCTAAGTTTACTTCGCGCTCGTTTGATTGCTTGGAAATTGTATACCGGCCTACTACAGATTTTTGACCGTTTATATTAAGATAATGGGTCTCGGTTATTGTTCTTTTGCCTGTTGTGCCTGCAATAGGTACAACCAAACTAATATTATTCTGCGCTATTGAATTATCTACACTACTTGCTGTTACACCAAATGATAAGTTGAATTTTGAATTGGCAAAGTAATTATTGTATTGCGCGCTAAGTGAATTGGTAAACGATGGTTTAAGATCGGGGTTACCTACAACAATTCGGCTTGGGTTTGATATATCTGTAAATGGTTGTATTTCTGTAAAGCTGGGCTCCTGGTTCCGGCCCGTATAATTTAATGTGAATCTTTCTGTACGCGACCATGAATAAGCAAAGCGAAATGCCGGGATCACCCTGAAATTTGAAATAGATGTAGACGCGTTTTCGCCAACGGCTGCGTTAAGCTTAGTACCATCTAAGTAAAAAGGTACTGCCGAAGCACCTAAAGATATATTAACCTTAGTGCCTGCATACCGGTAATCAACTGTCGCACGGGTATCAGTTACCACATAATCATAAATACTGCTGTAGCCGGGCGCTGCTACAATCTGCCCGGTATGTCTGTCTACCGTATCTTGTAAAGATGTCGCGTTGTTGTCTCTTCGGCTCCAGTTTGCGCTAAACTCTAACAATGATAATTTACTTATAGGCTCCACATAAGTCATGGTAGCCGTTAAGTTGGTGTTTTTATTGTTCCTGATAGTTGTATTATGTGCTATTGAATCCTGGTTTAAGTGAGTATCCAGCGTTGCATCGGCATAATATTTATACGTTGTATTTTGCTCGCCGTTAACATCTGATGTCGACTGATTAACACCCAGTTGTAAAGAGAAGTTTCTTTTAGGTTTTTTAAACAGATGCAAATAAAACGCGGTTATCCCTAATGTACTGCTGGTGTTTAATGTAGAGTTTGTACCATTATCAACCCTATGCTCAAAATGACCGGCAGTTGCAGGTGAGAAAGGCGTAGCCGGTGTAGCCGGGTAATTATTCACCGCATCCCTGTATGATGTGGTCATGTTTGATGAATTGCTATAGCTATAGCTTGGGGTTACTTGCAAATAATTAGTGCTATCCAAATTAATATCCGCCTCGAAACGTGCATTGTGCGACCGGCTGTTATTATCTGTGGTGTTATTACTTACAAAAGTACCATTGGTGGTGTAGTTATTTCCATAGGTGTCGTTTAACGAGTTATTATCCCTAAAAGAATAAGTATAGCTGCCAACTACCTGTATGTTTTTGGTCCATTGATCGCGATAGTTAAAAGACGGAGAGCCCGAGCGTGTTGTACCACCACTGCCGCCGCTACCACCGCCGCCACCGCCCCTGGCGTTAGCGCCAACACCGGTACCACCACCACCATCATTGGTTGCGCCGCCCTGTAAACCGTTTGATGATACGCCCAGTACCGTGTTTCTTAAATTACCAATTACACCCAATTGCTGGTTGGCATTAATACGTTGCAGAAAAAGCTGTCCATTATAACGCCCTGCGCTACCGTATTGGCCTGTTATACGGCCTGTTGTGCCTACAGATCTATCGGCTTTTGTAGTAATGTTTAATATTTTTTGTGGGTCGCCGTCTTTAATACCGGTTCGTGCGGCCTGGTCGCCGTAGTCATCTACGATCTGTATTTTTTCAACAATATCAGCAGGCAGATTTTGTATAGCCTGTGCTACACTGCCGCCTGCATACTCTTTACCATTTAGCTTAGCCCGTGTAACCTCCTGTCCCTGGTGGGTTAATGACCCGTCTGTACCAACTTCCATTCCCTCCATTTTTTTCAGTAATTCATCTACAGTAGCGTTTTCACGTACTTTATAATCGCTTGCGCGATATTCTACCGTATCTTCTTTATAAACCACGCTGGGGGTGCCGTTAATTGTAACGACATCCAATTGTTTTGAATCGTTTTTAAGGGTAATAGGATCTAAAACAACATTCTTTTTAGTATCGCTGAAAGCATATTTCTGCACAAAAGGTTTCGACCCCAAATTTTTAACCGTAATGTTAAATGTGTTTTGTTTTACACCTTTAAAAATAAATACGCCATCCAGGTTGGTTGCTCCACTTATGGTATCTTTTTTTGATTTTAAGGTTACTAATGCTCCAATTACGGTTTGGCCGCTTTCGTCTTTAATAATCCCGCTAACATCGCGTGTTGCCAAGGGGGGGGCCGGTGGGGTAACGGTTCGTTGTTGTTGCGGCGGCCCTCCCTGCCTGTCTTCCCTTTGGGCAAACAGTTGAGCTGATAATAATACCAGACCGAGTATAGTGAATAATTTTTTCATGTTGCGAGTTATAAATAGGTAGTAGTTTTTATTTTTTAGCTAAAGTATATTTTCCCCAAAAGTCGCTGGGGCTTATCAGGTCCAAAAAGTCTATAGCATTTCTTCCTCCCGAACCGCCGGGGCCGCCGCCACCACCCACAGGAGGGCCACCGCCACCCGGGCCGCGACCACCGCCAAAGTTTATCTGAAAGCCATTCAATTTAATATTGTAGGCCATTTCTTTAGCGTTATCTGTAGTAAGCCCTAACAGTTTAAGAGGTATGGCCATTTCTAACATTATAGCGCCAGAATCCTCAAAACTTATAGCGGCCCTTATATTATACTCGTTATATATAGATATAAGGGTATCGGTTATGTTTTTAAACCCTAAAACTTTTATTTCTTTAGCAGCTATAATAGTGCGCTGATGAATAGATCTCATCATTTCGGTATCTACTCCGGCGTTTCTGTTGCCAAATCTGTTACCAAAACCGCCGGCAAGCCTTTGCGGGTTTTCTATTACCGGGAAAGTAACACTATAGGCATCTTTCTCTTTCTTCTTACCCTCTGTATTAAAAGTCAAATCTACACCACCCGAAATGATCTTTGCGGTAGTTGTAAAATCGGTTGATTTTACAACCAGGTAAATATTTTTGTCGTTGTTAGCCATTATATAGGTAACACGAGTATTTTTGTTATATGCCTGAAAATTATCATTCCACTCGTTAAGCTTGCCATCAATTTTTATGGTTGATGGTGCTAACATATTACCAAGCTGTACATCCTTTAATTTTTTAGGCGTAGCAACTTGTGCGAATAATGTAGTGCCCGCCAGCAGAAGCAAACTTGTTAAGGGGATACGTTTTTTCATTAATTAGTTAGTTAAAATATAGCCCGATTTACCTAGGCATGAACAAGGTTAATAATTGATAAGTAAAGTAAGAAATAAAGTATACCATCCCGTTGATTGTAGCGACAAATTTACGCATTGCAGCGACCAGAACTTTGGTATTTAGGCAGTTAGTTTGATAGGTAAATAGTCAGCTCGATGCTGAACTTATTATCCTCGTTAACAATGTTTAGCTCGTGTTTACCCGGATACAAAATGGCTAATCGCCTTTTCACATTGCTAATGCCAATGCCCGAGCTACCATCTTTTGATTGGTCATTGGGGCTAATAGCATTGTCTACTTTAAAATGTAACAAGTGCGTATCCGCATCAATTGCAATAGAGATATTAATAACCGGTTCATCGATCATGCCGGTGCCGTGTTTAAAAGCATTTTCAACAAAGGGGATCAGCAACATCGGTTCAATAGTATAAAGATCCACATCGCCGTCTGTATTAATATTCACTTTCACGCTGCTGCCAAAACGCAGCATTTGCAGGTTAATGTAGCTTTTTAGATATTCTATCTCCTTGCTTAAAAACACCCGGTTATCATCGCTCTCGTACAACATATAACGCATTAATTGCGACAGGTTCATGATAGCCGGTTCCAGATCATCCGATTTTTTGCGGGCCAGCGCTACCAGGTTATTCAGGATATTGAACATAAAATGCGGGCTTATCTGCGAGCGCAAAAATGTTAGCTCTGATTGCAATTGTGTGGTTTCGTGCTCTTTTAAGAGTTGTTGCTTAACACCATTATCTAATATAACACGGTAGCAAAAACTACACAAGAGGGCAACCAATGGAGATAGTATAGGGACAAAACCAGGAGAGCCAAAACCGCGCCAGCGCCTTTCGGAATGTTCGCGGAATGGGTGGTTACCCGGCATACGGTTTTGAAACGGGGCTATGCGGTGCGGTTCGGCCCGAAGCAGCATCCAGCAAAGCCAATACAGGCCAAGCATTACTATAAATAATAATGCATACCATAGTACTTTTTTATTGTTTATAAACGGATATACAAGATAGGTATGAACATAAAAAAGACACAATAATAAAAAGTTGGAGCTTATAACATTGATAAGGAACTTATGACGGATCTCTTCGGGGATATTATTGTACGTACTTGGTAAAAAAGGCAATACCAATAGTAAAAACCATATCACCAGAGGCATGACATATTGGAACCATCTATTACTGATTAGCTTATTCATGCTACAAATAAAATGAGAATTTATCACACTGTAACAAGTATGCGACAAAAGCCCGTATTGTTGCGACAAACAGGACTTACTTTATGATAATAACTTAGTATTATTGTACAAACCATTATATGAACTGTATCATAATAGACGATGAACCGCTTGCCCTTGAGCTCCTCGAGGATAATATCCGTATGGTAGATAACCTGGAGTTGGTGGGGAGTTGCCGGTCGGCAGCACAGGCTATGCAGGTATTACAGGAGCAACAGGTAGACCTTATATTTTGCGATATACAAATGCCGGGTATAAGCGGCTTGCAGTTTGTAAAAAGTCTTATCCAAAAACCCCTCATTATCTTTGTTACCGCCTATGACGAGTTCGCGCTGGATGGTTTTGAACTGGATGTAGTTGATTACTTACTCAAGCCCGTGGCGGTTGAACGCTTTTTAAAAGCTTGTAATAAAGCTATAACCTTATTTGAGCAAGGCAAGCGTAATACAGGGGTCGAGACAGAAAAACGCAGGAAGTATATTTTTTTGTATGCCGATTATAACCTTATTAAAGTAAACCATGACGATATTACCTACATAGAGGGGTTAAAAGATTATGTGAAGATTTACCTGGCCAATGCGCCAAAAGCAATTATATCAAGGGTTACGATTAAGTCGTTGGAAAGCCAGTTACCGGCTGATGATTTTTTCAGAGTACATAAATCATATATTGTTAACCTGGAGCATGTGCATTCCATCCGTAAGGGAAGAATAAAAATTGCTGATGTGGAGATCCCTTTTAGCGATAGTTATAAGGATGTTATTACCCGAATGACGGGCAAGCTTACCTGATTAGGCAGCCAACTGAAACGCTACCATATCAACCAATGCGTCTACATCAAACGGCTTATAAAGCACATCATTGGGCGAGCATTGCTGGTGCATGGCTAATTCAAGATTATCATTGCCCGTACACATAATTACAGGCAGGTTTTTGGTTTCGTATTCAACTTTATCTCTGTGCATATATCGCGCCCGTCTGCATCGGGCAGCATTACATCTAAAATTACAAGGTCGGGGTGGTCGGTTTTTATATGGTCAAGCACCTCTTCGCCATTATGTAAGGCAATAACCTCATAGCCTTTATTGTTTAAAATATAGGTCATTACCTCTATTAAAACTCGTTATCATCCACAATTAATATTTTTTTAGACATGATCTTATATTTTACAATAATTATTGCAAAGGCCATGCCGTTTTAACACCAGGTTAAAAAACTTGCGCAAAATAAAACCGGCATAGTTGCGTATGCCGGTTAAATTAATACTGCACTGTACCAGTAGGGCAATCGCTTTTAAAAACAGGAGGCTCCGCTGGAGCCCTTAAAACACCATCTTGTATGCTATAAACAGGTAGTTCCTCCGGAACTATTTACGGCTTTGATAAGTGACTCCGTTGGAGTCGCCTGTTTATAGCATATAACGAATATAAAAAAGGCTCCGTGCCTCCTAATCGCTATTGGGTTTTAAAAGTGATTTCCCTGACTGTGCCAGGAATACATAGATGCCTGAATACAGTTATGCTTATATATGTATAAACAATTCTTCTTTTGGCCTGCGTACTTTAGCGGCTTTGCTAAACACGTCATCTTCGGCACGGAAACCAATAGGGGCTATTACCGTGGTTGTTAATCCCAGCTCTCTTAATCCTAATATCTCATCAAACTTACCGGCTTGAAAACCTTCCATTGGGCAGGCATCAATACCCATATCGGCAGCGGCGGTTAATAATACACCAAGCGCTATGTAGCATTGTTTGTGGTTCCAAACAATTTTAACATCCTCGGTCATGCGGTTAACATTGTCGGTGATGTTGGTTTCAAAAGCCTCCAGGTTAGCGCGGTCAATACCACGGGTTACAGCAATACGGTCAATATAGTTTTTTACATATTCTCCATCCAGGTTAGTTTCGGCAGCAAAAACAATAACGTGTGATGCTGTAGTTAACTGCTGCTGGCCGCGGGCCGCTTCGCGCAATTTTTCTTTTATTTTGGGATTTTCAACAACCAAAACTCGGTAAGCCTGCAAACCGGCTGATGATGGAGATAGTTGTACGGCATCTAATAATGTGTTTAGCTGTTCGGCTGACAGCTTTTTAGTAGCATCGAATTTTTTGGTGGCGTAGCGCCAGTTTAATTTATCTATGAATGACATTATGTTCTATATTTAATTTCATTCAAAATTAAATGTTTAAACATGCAATCGCGTTACGCCATAGTAATTATAACTTGCCCTGGTCTTTAAGTGCCTGTTTTTTTGTTTTTATATCATCTTTAATGGCTCGTTTTTCCTGCCGTATCTGTTTATTTGTTTTTCCGACAGGGTCAATCGCTTTTATACGCTGATCTTCTTCATCCTTTAACATTTGCTCCGTCTTTTGGACAACAGTATCTTTCTTCCCAAATAAGCGTTGAAAGAAATTGGGTTTCTTTGCTGGTTCCGGCTCATTAATTATAGGTAGCGAAAAATCTTCATCAGGTGGGGCGTTTAATATTTTGTTTGCAGCAGTAGAATCAACTGTAGCAACACGGCGGCGCTGGCTTTCTTTTAAACGGACGGTATAAAACCCGTACGAACTGCTATCCACTTGTGTAAAGCCTTTACCCATCATCATCCGCCCAAGCGAATTAAAATAGTTTTCTAACCCCGGTCTTAGGCTGCCATCAGGTAAAAAGGCGTATAAACCAGCTTTCGGCCGCGGAACAATGTTAGCCAGGAATATACTCTCGCCCAATGTTAGCTCTGATGGTGCTTTGCCAAAATAATAATGTGATGCCTCGCTTATACCATAAATACCCGGCCCCCATTCTATAATGTTAAAGTACACCTCCAGTATGCGATCCTTGGTCATAATGTGGTTATTTTCCAGCATCCATACAATCAGTATCTCCTCAATCTTGCGGCTCAGCGTTTTTTTACGCGTTAAAAATGAGTTTTTAACCAACTGCATGGATATGGTACTACCCCCACGTTTAAATTTATGATCCTTAATATCGGTAACTATTGATTGTCTTATAGCCTTTTCAACAAATCCATGATTTTTATAAAAAGTAGGGTCCTCGGCAGTCATTACCGCGTTACGCAAGTATGGCGACATTGCCTCCAATGGCGTATAATTAGAGTTTTCCGGGCCGATAATATGCGACGGCATCGGCTTGTCCTTCTCGTATGGCGTGTACACAAAGGTCTTGTTAAGTTTGCCAAAATCGGTTTTGCCATAATCAACTATGTGGAAATCTGCATCCTTATCCATTCGCGAATCGAATTTTAAGCTATCCGGGTGTTCTTTATTCAGGTAAAAGTTAAGCGCATAATTTAGTTTGCCTGATACTTTAATTCCCTCCAATGTTTCAAACATCCCGGTAGGGAACGAATCAAAAATATCATGCGCGTTTTGCCAGCCGGTATTTAGTTTTAACTCATAAATTTTAACGGGACTAAGCGTATATTTAATAAACGGATGCGCACTCATCTTTTTTAAATGGATTACCGATGAGCTATCTAACGATACATAATTGGTCCCCACAAAAACATTGGCGGCAATCGACCCATCCTGCACCACAATATCATTAGCTGCCAAGCCCGGTTGGTTTATCAGCAAATTGTGCGCGCTGCAATAGGTTTCTATCCGCGTTTCGCCATTGCTGTGTTTTACGTTGGTTAGCTTTATGGTGATGTTATCAAAGTTTACCCTAGCCTTAAAACGTTTCTCAATAAAGGGTATCTCCACCTTGCCCTTTTCGGCATAAAGCTTAATGTCGATATTTTTATCGCTGGGGTGCATGGTACCGGCAAAGTGCCAGGTAGCAACGGTGTCGTTTATTTTTATGGTCGATGTCAGATCGCCATCATCAATTTTGGCGGTTTGGGTAAGCAGTTTTAATTGTGTGCTATCGTTTTTAAATGATACCAGGAAATTGTTCACCACCAGGTTATCGGGTATCTTATATAAAACCTCTTTGATAAGATTATTTGATAGTTCGCTTAGATCAACTTTGTTATGTGTGGCGGTCGAATCGGCTTTCTTTTTAAACAAGAAATCAAAGTTCTTAACGCCTTTAATATCCGTTAAGTTTAAATGCCCGTTCAATAGGTCAACGTTGGCCAGCTTAATATTGCCAAACAATAGCGGAAATAGTTTTATACTAACATCAAAGTGTTTTATAGTAAGCAGGCTGTCTCGATTTTCGGGGACAATGATAATATCGGTACAGGTAACCGTAGTTAAACCGGTAAAATGTGCCGAGCCAATTTGCAGATCCAGATGATAATCCTTTTTGGCCTTCGCCTTGGCCTTTACTATTTCGTTCTGTAAAATCGCCTCGCGTTTGGTATAAGCAATATATCCGCCGATAAACAGGACAACAAATAAGGAAGCAGCAATAATACCTGCCAGGCGGATGTATTTAGGATTAAGGCGATGCATTAAAGAAATTTTATCCAAAAATAAAGTAAATTGTATGGATACAAACGTTACGATTGCTAAAATGTTTCCCCGCTAAGCAGATGCATCACCTTTATTTATATCATTTGGGGGTTACATGCCCTCCATTTTATGCCCCATTTTCATTAAAGCCGGGTTAATGCGCAGATAAACCTGGAACCCAATAGGAGTGCCGCCATAATAACTTTTTAGCGCCGTTGGCGATACATTTAATGTAGCCTGTACACCTGCCGTTAGATTTGTATTTTTAACCGTACTCACTATATAATTTGTCCCTAGAGTTACCGCGTTGATGCTAAAGTTGGGGTTATTAGGAAACGCACCCGTCAAATCAAGTTCTTCGGCATCTTTTTTAACAAACTCATATCGGCCATAAAAAGCCGCGCGGTTTAACTGCAGACTATTTTCCAGCAATACGGATGGTAACGTTTTTCCATTATCCGAAAAATGATTTTGCCCATAAACCAGCGTGGTTGATATATAGCTATCATCGCTTAAATTTTTTGTGCGGATAGCCGATGCTGTAAACCGGTTAACGTTTTGCAGTGGTTCTGCTTCTTCGGGGCTATGCAGCCAGCCATCTGATACCTGCAACGCCCACTCTTTTGATGGATTGTAGGATAACCGCAGCGAATAAGAATCTAAATTCAATTTATCAAAGTTATACCTAAACTCGTCAGGCTCCCTGCCTGTAAAGGCTGATCCTTCCAGCTTGATGTCTTTGTACCTAAAGCCCAATGTGGTAACTCCAAATGCAATGTGCGTGGCATCCTGGTAATGATGGCCCAGTGGCGCATCGGGGTCATTCATGGCCGATAAGCGGTGCATAAACACCGGTGGCCCCAATGCCGGCTCGCCGGGATAGCCGAATAAAATAGACAGGTCGGTATTCTTAGCAACACGTTGGGTATAAGCCACGCTCAGTTCGGCAAACAAGTCGTGGGGGTGCTGACGGTCGACCAGCTTATTTCCTTGATATGATTCGCCGGTTTGATATAATAGGGGGTATCCGCCAGGCCCCACCAAAAATGGATCGAAGGAAAACATCCCGTTGATAGAGAACAGCCCATTACTGCCCACTTTGGTTTGTGTCATACCCATTATCATATTAGGCACATCAAATTTTTGCCCGCCACGATTACCTGCTTTAAAAATATCCTGGTTGTTATAGCGCGCGAAGAAACTGCCATGAATCATGGTCATCCACTTTTTACCATGTATCATATAGGCATACATCGGCGATTCGTCAGGCACCCATGATGTACCCGAGCCGTCACGATTCATGGGCAGATCTAGTGAATATTGACTATTCATTTTCATGGGTTCGCTCATATCCATCATGTCCATGTCGTCCATTTCCATACCATTCATGTGGTGAGTATGGGGCTTGGCTTTTTTAGTAGTATCGCTGCCCATTTTCATTTTTTGAGCCAGGGATGATACGCTACCGAGCAGCATAATTGCTATTATTATATTAGGTGTTTTCATTGATGTATGATTAAAAGATGTTAAAGAAATTGTACTCCAACAGTACCAAATATGTATTAATACTTTTACGCACCATATTAAGCTAATCATAAACAAGTTAAAAAACAAGACCCAGACAATTACTGCCGGGGTCCTATAAAAAAACTATATGGATATTATCTTTTCAATTGCCTTGTGTGGCTTGTTTTTTCATTTGGTCGTTAGCAACAATGGCTATTTCAACACGGCGGTTTTGGGCGCGCCCCGCTACGGTAGCATTATCTGCAATTGGCTCTGACGGGCCTTTACCTATGGTCGTTAAACGGGCCCCATTTACATTATCTGCTACAATAAGTGACCGTACAGCTTCTGCTCTTCTGATAGACAGGTCCATGTTATGACTATCAGACCCGGTATTATCTGTATGCCCGATTATGGTAATGTTAGTTTGCGGGTTGTTTTGTAATGATGTTGACAGATTATGCAAATTAGTTTGTGCTGCTGGTTTCAAAGCGGTTTTATCAATATCAAATAAAATACCCGAGTCGAATTTTACCAATATACCTTCGCCCTGGCGTACTACAGTAGCACCAGGAACGGTCTGTTTAATTTCGGCGGCTTGTTTGTCCATTTTATGGCCTATTAAGGCTCCGGCTGTACCACCAACGGCGCCGCCAATTATTGCGCCCAATGCAGTATTACCTGCGCTACGGCCAATTAATGCGCCAACCACGCCGCCTGCGCCGGCACCAATAGCGGCTCCTTTTTGTGTTTTATTAAATGAGCTGCATCCCGAACCTAACAGGCTAACTATTAAGCCCACGGCTACGATACTGTTTTTTATTGCTTTCATGTTATTTATTGGATTTTATTTCAAAAATAATGCAAACCCAGTGCCAATACAATTATAGCTAGCTAATAATATTTTAACGGCTTTGGTCAGCTACTTTAAAAACATTTTTTTAACGTTCGCGAAAATTTATTGATAGCCTCAAACACGTCTTGTCTTCTTTTTAGTACATCGACTCAACTAAAAAGATTTTCGCCATACCAATAATCGCCAAAAAGCCTCGGCACTAAGCAGCGCACCAATGGCAAATAAGGCCGGTTTAATTGTTTGGGCCGATGATGAGAACGCGCCGCCCAACGCTATAAAATAAACCGATGCGGGTAATAACAACAGCAAACAAAGGCCTGTAATATTTAACGGTATCTTAAATGGTCTTGGAGTATCCGGTTCTTTTTGGCGGAGTTTTATTAAGGCAATATACTCTAACGACAAGCCTGCACCGTAAACGGTAACATCAATAATTAATAGATCAGCAAAAGTCCATAAAATCATCAGGCTAACAATAACCGAACAGATGATGATAGATACATAAGGTGTTTGAAAGCGAGAGTGCAGCTTATTAATTCGGGCAGGCAAAAGATTGTCTTCAGACATCACCTGCGGCACGCGCGATACGGATAATAATACTGCCGCATAAATGCCAAGTGTACTTGCCATTCCGCCCAGCGCAAGCAACGCGCCCAACCAATGCCCGCCAATTAAAGTACCCAATGCCGGGAAACCTTTTTCGGTTAATACAGCCGTACTTATACCGGATAATTGGGCCACCCATATCACCAGGAAATAGATTACAATAACCATGGCAAAGGCAATGAACATAGATACCAGGTAGGAGCGTACGGGTTTTTCAACTTCCTCGGCATAGGTGGTGGTATTGTCCCAACCCAGGCAGTTCCACATTACGGTGTACAAAGCCATACCCAATGATGGAAAAGCTACACCTTTTAATGATGGCGATTGAATAACCAGCCCTCCTGTATGATGATAAAAGGCCAACCCAAAAAGTATAATAAATGGCGTTAAAACCACCGCACCTAAAAACAATGATACCCGGCCAACCGGAACGATACCCAATATGTTTAAACCAGCCGATGCCCATATAATAACCAGGCATACCGGCACTTTATACATGGCTAAGTGGGGGAAGAAGAATGATGCGTACTCCACAAACAAAACCGGGTAAATAGCCAAATCGACAAAAGTATATAGCCAGGTCCACCATCCTTCATAAAAACCCCAGCGGGTACCCAGCGCATATTTTACCCATTTATAATAGCCCCCGGTTACTGGCATCATGCTGTTTAGCTCGAGTACGGTAAAAATTGCCGGGACATCCCACAACAACGGAGTAATTAACAGCAACAATAACGCGCCATGTTGCCCCGCATAATCAAGTAATGGCTCCAGGCCATACGGGCCACCGGATACTGTAAAAAAAATGACAGCAACCAACTGTACCGGGCGTATCTTTTTTAAGTATTGTTTAGTGGCCATAAGGCCATAAAAATATTGTTTTAAATTTAATTGCGGCTTGCTATATTGTTAAAAAATGGGGCAACAATAAACGCAAAATTAACTTCTGGTTAAAAATGTCGCTTAAAAAATGATGCGCGGACACTTTCGTTATTAAACATGTTGACATTACTTATTAACAATTATTAATAACGTTCGTGGAGTTTTATTTTTTTCATCAACTGTCTGTTTATTAGAAAGTTGAATGCCTCATTGGTTTGTTTTAATCCACCGTTCCTACATTTCGCGCCGTGTTTTTATCACTATAGTGTCTTATTTTTTGATTTGAGCGAACCTTTTTCGCAAAACTCTTTAACTCTTGTAACACTTATAGGTAAAAACACATAAAACGTATTGCCTGTTAATTAATACATGGTTGAATATGTGTGTGTTTTTACCTCCCAAAAAAATAAATTTATTATTTAGCTTTCTCTTATTAGGGATAGCGGGATTTTCGTTTACAGAAATAAACACACCGTTTTCACCATTAGCTGTTGTACCTACAGATACAGTAACCGTTTGCGGCGCAAGTACCACATTAAACACCACAACGGTACCTGGCTATACTAACCCCACATGGAACAATGGCTCAACCGGAACATCTTTAACCGTTAACAGCTCTGGCGATTATTGGTGGCAGGTTACAGGAACCTCTATTGTAGTTAATGGCGATTTTTCGGCTGCCAACCCAAACACTGCAGCCAACCGCGGATTTACCAGCTCATATACCTACATAAAGAATAACAGCAGCCCCTGCGGTAGCTGTTGTTGCGGTATATTAAGCATTGAAGGAACATATACCATAACAACAAACCCGAGTCTTGTACATAATAATTTTACCTCGATGCTCGATCATACCAACGACGCTACACGTTATATGCTTGTGGTAAATGGGGCATCGGTAGCCAATACTACCGTATGGACACAAAACATTACAGTTACACCCAATACAGATTATGTTTTTTCTACCTGGGTAGCATCGGTAAACCCTCAAGCCCCCGCACAGTTACAATTTTCAATAAATGGCAGCCCCCTTGGTAGTACAATAACCGCATCAGCGGTTGATGGCATATGGCAATATTATACTACCACCTGGAACTCGGGCAGCGGCGGAACCTTTCCAATAGCATTGGTTAATCAAAACATTTCTACAAACGGAAATGATTTCGCGGTTGACGATATTGTATTTGCGCCTGTGTACCGTAAAAACATACACGTGGTGCTTAACCCTATACCGGTACTGGCTTTAACCGGCCCTAATGCCGCCTGCGGGTCGTATGACGTTACCCAAACTATTGTTGGGTACAACACCAGCACATACAATTATTTTTTTAAAGACAGCAATGGCAATACGGTAACACCACCCGTTAGCCAAAGCGGCAACTATACAATAACAGAACAAAACAAGACTACCGGCTGCACATCGCTGCCCGTACAAACAACGGTTACAATTAAGCCTAACCCACCAAAACCGGGTATATCATCATTATAAAAATCATTAATTAACATTCTTAAAACAAAATACATCATGAAAAAACGTTTCCTAACCTTAACCCCTATCCTGACCATATTAATGGTTCTGTTTGCCTTCATAGCATCGGCCCAGGTTACATCCGGCCCAAGTGACGCTACCAGCCCGCCGCCCACAGCAGCGTCTGATGTGGCTAAAGTATTATGTTACGGATCTCCTATCTCCTTGTCGGGCCCGCAAGATGTCGGCGCGGTGGATTTTGCTAAATATCATTGGTATAAAATTGACGCTAGTGGTACAGCACAGCTAGTAACAGCTATGACCGGCCGAACTTATACCGAAACGTCAGGAGCAGCGGGCTACTATAACTACCAGTTAGTTACAGAGAATGCCAATGGTTGTACATCGCCAATATCTGATGTGATTAAAATATTTGTATTGCCGCAGTTAAGTGTAAACATAACAACGCCAACCAGCTCTATGTGTGCCGTGGCCAGTAATGCAAGTCTGTTAACTGCAAACGTTACACCATCATCGGGCTATACCATAAATTATCAGTGGACAAGAAATGGTTCGCCAATAGCAGGTGCAACAGCAAGCACTTATAATGTAACCGGAGAAACCACGGCAGCTACTGTAACCTTTGGTGTAAATGTAACCTATGCGCTTAACTCAAGCTGCTCGGCTACAAACACTAAAGATATTGTGATTACACCATTGCCAACAAAACCACTGATCACTGCTAATTAATGATCGGTTTTGAGTCAATAAATAATATCGTGCAATCACATCAATGAAGCATCTGTGTAGAATAATAGTTATATGCGCATTGTTGATCATTAAAAGTACAGCGTACTCACAAACTTTGGCTAGTCAAAGCGGGTATTTAACTTTTACGATCAATGAAGGGGCAACTATTGTTCTACACGGAAATGCCGATCACGCAGCGGCCTACCAATGGTATAAAGACGGGGTGAAAATAAGCGGTGCAACATTCAAAGATTATAAAGCCGGCGCTGCCGGCGTTTATACCGCTGTTGCATATAATGCCGAGGGTTGCCCATCGGATACATCAGAGGGAGTGCGTATTGTGATTAATTCGGTCGCACCGCCAATAACACCCGATACGTTGGTTGATCTAACGGTATCTATCCGGTCATCTAATACCCATGCTTCGCCCGGCGATAATTTTAATTATGTGCTGATAGCCAAAAACAACAGCCCTATAGCCGGAACAAATGTCCAGGTGAGTTATATCGTACCTCCAAACCTGGTTTATGTGCCACAACCCGGCGATATTGGTATAATAAACTACGATGCCACAACTCACAAACTAACATGGAGTATTAACAAAATAAAGGAAAACGACCCATCTCAATTAATAATAACAGTTAAGGCTTTAACCCCCGGCATGATACAAAGCATTGTTAACATTAAAGGCAAAGAGACCGACCCCATCATGGCAAACAATGTTGACCAAACAGTTCAGCAGGTTTATCCATTGGTGGTATCAAACGTGTTTACTCCAAATGGGGATGGGGTGAATGACACGTTTGTTATACCAGGGCTGGAAACGTATTCGGATACCGAGTTAACCATAATAAACCGTTGGGGTAATACCGTATATCAAAAAACAAATTACAAGAATGACTGGGACGGCCAGGGCATGGCAGAGGGTACTTACTTTTATGTACTAAAAGCAAAAAACAAAGCAGGGATGTGGGATACTTACAAAGGTTATTTAACCCTATTAAGAACAAAAATATAATGAAAAGTTACTGTTCGTTTTTATTTTAACAGCATCATTTATAACGGCAAACGCGCAGCAGGACGCGCAGTTTAGCCAGTATATTTTTAATGGGCTATATGTTAACCCGGCCTATGCCGGTTATAAAAGCGATTTTTATGTTAACAGCTTTTTTCGTTCGCAATGGACGGGGCTTAACGGGGCGCCTCAAACCGAATCGGTAGCCGCAGATGGTTCTGTCGCTAATGATAAAGTTGGTTTGGGTTTATTATTACAGCGCGACCAGATAGGGGCACAAAGCAATATTGCCGCTTACACCAATTACGCCTATCGGATACAAATAGGGCAGGATGAAAATTCCCGGTTGGCGTTTGGGTTGGGTTTAGGCTTTATACAAATAGGCCTTGATGGCAATAAGTTAAACCCGGTGCAAAGCGGCGATAATTATATCCCAACAGGATACCATAGCTTTTTATCGCCCGATGCCAGATTGGGGGTTTTATACACCAACGATGATTACTTTGTAGGCGCATCTGTTGACAACCTGATACCGCAGTACATGCATAATACAGCAGATGCCAGCGCCCTGGGTGTACCAATACTTAAACCCCATGAATACTTTACAGCAGGTGCCATATTTAACTTGAATGAACAAACTAAATTTAAACCGTCCATCCTTATAAAAGATAGCCAGAGCGTGCCAACCAGTATGGATATTAATGCATTTTTATTATTAAATGATAAGTTATGGCTTGGCGCTACCTATCGAACGGCCGTGTCACTTTATAATAAACCCAATTTGCAAAAAAACCTGCCCACATCAAGCGCGATGGTGGCTATGGTAGAATTTTTTGCCTCAGAGAACCTGCGTATTGGCTATGCTTATGATTATTCGTTAAATAAAATAGGGGCCTTAGGTTATGGATCGCATGAACTATCAATAGGGTTTTTGCTAAAGAATAATAATAGTTCGCGTTCACGGTTTAATGACCCAACCAGGAAGTGTTATTTTTAATGTCTACCAATTAGAATATAATGAAACGATCTTTAAAAATCTCGTTAGTCGCGCTTGCTTCTGTATTCTTTGTTTACACAAGCTGTAAAAAATCGGCTACGACATCAACCCCGTCAAATACATCGGCCAACACCAGGACCATAAGCAAACAGATTGCCTGCACCTTTATTAAATCATTAAACGGTGGATACGGCGGTGCAAATATTGGCGATGGCATTAAAGCGCCATCAAGCCCTATGGCTACTCAAAAAGGCCCGGGTGTAAATAGCGTTACTTCCTATTGCGGTTATACAATTGATAGCGCTCTTTATTTTACCGGGCTTGTTGGTGATACCGCTAGGGTAGTAGGCAGCAAATACAAGTTTATTTATACCTGCAGCAACGGCGCGCTTAATGGCTATATCCTTTCTGATAGTATTACCTATACAAATAACGGTACCCTGTTTAATAACAAATATCTAACCGGCCAAAATTATGCGGTAAACAATTTCAATGCTGACTTTAGTGTGGTTTTAATACGCGGCACGTTAGGCACCAATTATTCCGTGTCGACACTTAATAACTCGCATGTAGTAGTTGCCTCCAATAAATCCAATATCCAATACTATTTAAATGCGCTAACCATAAATGTAACCGGTAGATTACCCGACATTACCGGAGGCTCTGTAGATTTTAATGCTAGTATTATTTATTTACAAGATGGCAACACCGTATCAGGCAACTATAGCGGTTCAATGCAATTTTAGGTAGCCACATGGTTAAAATAACCTTAACGTATAGTGGTGTAACCACCGTGTACTCCTACAACCTGATTACTCAATATATAGATACTATTTAATAAAGATATAAATTGGTTTTAAGCGCTGTCCGGGTTTCGGGTGGCGCTTTTTTGTTTTCTACCCCGCCCAACCCTCTCTATCCAAACTTCTAAATTGTATGGCTTCGGCCAGGTGTTCTATTTGTATGTCCTCGCTGCCGGCCGGGTCGGCAATGGTAAGCAAACCACTTAATTATTTCAATTTTTTATTTCCCGTTTTTAGCACTTTAGCATTTTGCGGCGTTACTATTTTTTTGCCTGATTTTTCTTCTATTGCCTTGCGGGTATTGCCTGCAATAGTGCCGCCTTGTTGGGCAATGCTTCTATTTTCTTCAAAGGTTCCGGGCTTTTTTTCTTTGCTTATTTCGGTAGTAGTAGCCTCGGCAAGCATATTCAATACCAACTCCAAATTGGTCATATTATCCCGCAGGCTTTCTTTTTTTAGCCCTTTCAGTTTTTTGTATTCCTTTATAGTTTTACCCGCCCATGCCCTGGTTATTTCATCAGTTAAAATGGCATATCCTTGTCCTTTCTTAACACCGCGATTTTCCCACTCGTCTGTAAGCTCTTTACGTACTTCAATACTTTTCAGGCGCTGGTTTATCCAAGCAGTGCTGTATCCTTTTTTCAGGTAGGTTTCCATTAATCTGTCAATGCCAATTTCGGGGTCTTCGGTTTCTTCGATGCGTTCATAACCTGTTTTAGCTAACCACATTTTAAAAGGTTCGGCTTTGGGCGATGGTATAGATTGTATGAGGCGAAGTAAATTTGGCGTATCCAAACAATCTGTGGCATATTTTTTACCATCCGCTGCTTCAAGTTTCAGTTGTACGATGCTTTCGTACAACTGACTTCCTTCCTTAATGAGTTTCTTTTTTAAATCAGACCAGTACCTTTTAGGGATACTGCTACCCGTTAGCACTTCAATCACGTCCACAATACTAAAATACCATTTCTCTTCCTCTTCGCTCCATATAGTGCGGACTTGTTTGCTTTCAAATAATTTTATGGCTGTTTCCTTTTTCATGTTGTATTCTTTCTTATGTCGCACTACTAATGTTTCAAGTATTAGACTCATCCCATTTGCGAAGTTCCTTCATCATTCAAATTTCAGTGTTCTATATTCAAAATCATCCTGCCCACCCCTCTCTATCCAAACTCCTAAACTGTATGGCTTCGGCAAGATGTTCTATTTGTATGTCCTCGCTTCCGGCCAGGTCGGCAATGGTGCGGGATACTTTTAGTATGCGGTCATAAGCCCGGGCTGATAGTCCTAGTTTTTCCATCGCTTTTTTAAGCAGGTTTTGGCCGGCGGCGCTTATCTTGCAGAGGTCGCGCACCATTTGCGGGCTCATTTGCGCATTGGCGTGCAGATCTGGCCGCGTGCCGAAACGGGCAATCTGTACTTCTCTTGCTTTTATTACGCGTTCGCGGATGTCTTCACTTTTTTCGGCTAACCTGTCTGATGCCAGTTCGTTAAAATTAACCGGCGTTACTTCAACGTGCAGGTCAATACGGTCAAGCAACGGGCCTGATATTTTGCTCAGATATTTCTGTACCATTCCCGGCGGGCAAATACATTCTTTCTCAGGATGGTTATAATAACCGCAAGGGCATCCCTGCGTTGACTTTTTACCGATACCCCCATTTTACCACTATCAAAGAACTACTCTCAAGCCACACAAGCCAGGTTATCCACTCAACCCGCAAACCTTAGGCGAACATATCAAAAAAGTTCGGATGGACAAAGGGTTATTGCAAAGGGATGTTGCTCGTATGCTTGGCGTGTGTGAAGATAGCATTACTAATTGGGAAACGAACTTTGCTCAACCGCAGATACAGCACTATCCGGCGATTATTGCCCTCCTTGGGTATTATCCCTTTGAGCATGAAACGGAAAGCTTTGCAGGAAAGATTAAGCAGTTGCGGTTTAGCAAAGGCTATCGCTACAAACAACTTGGCGAAGTGTTAGGAGTGAATGCCTCAACAGTACGTGGGTGGGAGCAAGCATTAAATGTTCCGACCAAACGGCATCGGTTTCAGGCGGCTGCTCTAACCCAACAGTCCAAAAAAAAACAATACCCCTCAAAGTGAGGGGTATTTTATTTACAGTATAGTTTAATTTGCAAACTATTAGTAATGATACTTTTACGCATAGTTAATTTAAAAAAATTAACGAATATTCCTTTGAACAATAAAATATAGTTCATACCTTTACTATTACCAAAAGTCCTTGACGATGGTGCAAATATAACGATACCCCCGGCGGGTTTTTATCCGATGAGCGGTTTTCTAAGTAGTACTATAATATATAAAGTACTACTCTATGTAAAAAGGGAATGCGAATGTAGAAAGTTTATTTTAAAATACTTGCATTTTAAAATAAAAATTTAGCACCCTTATCCAAATTTGACCAGATAAAATTGGTCGTGTATTGTATAACCTTCGGTTGTGAGGCAAAATATATAATACTGCTCTTCTATTAAATTGACAATGTGATGGGAAAACCAAAGGAGAAACCATACCCTTTTTTAACCACGCTTTGGGAAAAGAAAAAGCTCGGCTTTTTTATTATATAATATTGACCATTAAACCAATTCCGGCAATAGAATAATTGCAACAAACCGTAGTTGGTTACTAAGCAAATCAAATTATGAAACAAAAGAAATTGACATAAACAAAAAAACCTGTTAACTATTCGAGTAGCTAACAGGCTTAATAAGCGGAACCCACTGGTTATCAACCTGTTCCACCGTAAGTAAATTAGAACAACCGTTGCCAAAAGTCAAGTTCGAGCTTGACCAAAGTTACTCGGTTGTTATTTTAGTAGGCGAAGATATACTTTTTCCCTAAAATAACAAATTTATTTATTGGTCAGGCAGGGCAGACGCATTAAAATT
>DHIR01000121.1 GCA_002403905.1 Mucilaginibacter sp. UBA4741 | reverse complement strand
TCTATTTTTAAACAGGCTCTAAAAATATTGCTTTATTATTTATAATTATTGTGGTAATTTGAACTATCATGAAAACAGAAACCATTGCCATACATGCAGGAAATCATACCGATGAAACAACCGGAGCGGTTGTACAACCTATTATATTGTCGACCACGTTTGAGCGTATGGAGGATGGTAGTTTTCGCGAGGGTTATATTTATAGCCGTGCGGCAAATCCTAACCGTACATCGTTAGAGAATGTATTAGCTAAATTAGAGGGAGGTGTTGAGGCCGCGGCTTTTTCATCTGGCAATGCCGCGGGTATGTCTGTTTTTCAATCGTTAAAACCGGGGACGCATATTATAGCGCCCGATGATATGTATCATGGTCTACGCAATCAGCTTAAAATTTTATTTGCCGGGATACTGGAGTTTGATTTTATCGACATAGATAATACCGAAGTTTTAAAAGCGCATATAAAACCCAATACCGGGTTAATTTGGATTGAAACGCCATCAAACCCGCTGCTTAAAGTAACAGATATCAAAAAGATAGTTGCGGTAGCCAAACAACACAACATTAAAGTAGCCTGCGATAATACCTTCGCCACCCCTATTTGTCAGCAACCATTGGCTTTAGGTGCTGACCTGGTTATGCACTCGACCACTAAATACTTCGGCGGGCACAGCGACCTGATGGGCGGCGCGTTAATTACTGCCGATAATAGCGACTGGTGGCAAAAAATACGCGAGGTACAAACGTATGGCGGCGCCATCCCCTCGCCTATGGATTGCTATTACCTGGTTAGAAGTATAAAAACATTGCCTTACCGTATGCGTGGCCATGTACATAACGCACAATTACTGGCCGAATATCTAAATAAACACCCTAAAGTTGAGCAAGTATTATACCCCGGCTTACCATCGCACCCTAATCATGATATTGCTAAACAACAAATGACCGGCTTTGGCGGTGTATTATCTTTTTGCTTAAAAGACGGACCTGATGAAGCTACCCGGGTAATAAACAGACTGCAACTATTTACCAAAGCTACTAGCTTAGGCGGCGTAGAAAGCCTGATAGAGCATCGCGCAACTATGGAGGGCCCGGATACCAAAACGCCTTTTAATTTACTGCGTATATCGGTTGGATTAGAGCATATTGATGATTTGATAGCGGATTTAGAGCAAGCTTTACTATAAATAACCAAACTTGCGAAGTTTCTAAAACTTCGCAAGTTTAATCGTTTAACCGATCTTTTACCTTTCGCCTTTTACCTCAACAAAAAATAAATTTGGTTTAATAAGATTAATCCCCTTATTTTGCAGGCATAATCGGTAGCAATACCACATAATCAATTCCCTTATACGGTTTTGATTTATAAAGAAGCGGCGAGAGATTAGGCTCCGTGACCCGCTGGCAACCCTCTAAAATTAGAGAAGGTGCCAATTCCTTACCCGGTAAATATCCCGGGAAATATAAATTAACAACATGGAAAATTTTAAAAAACCCCATTCTGTAAACATTATTAAAGCCACCAAAGGCTCTGCACCTATATACAATATTATTTGTATGTGCTGCTGTTGTTGCTAAACAGTTAATACGTTTCCCTTTTTCTTTTACTGAAAAAAATTACGTGTTCTGTCATAAGGATAAACTTATTCTATTGTCAAATCCCGTAAAGCCCAATTATTGAAATTTACAAACCTTAAAAACTTAAATCATGGCTACTCAAAAATTCGAAACACTACAAGTACACGCCGGTCAGGAAGTTGACCCAACTACAGGAGCACGAGCGGTTCCTATATATCAAACAACATCATTTGTGTTTAAAAATGCCGAGCATGGCGCAAATTTATTCGCCCTTAAAGAGTTTGGCAATATATATACCCGTATAATGAACCCAACTACTGATGTATTTGAAAAACGCATTGCAGCCTTAGAAGGCGGTGTAGCCGCTTTAGCAACAGCATCAGGCATGTCGGCCCAGTTTATTGCATTAAATAACATATTACAAGCAGGCGATAACTTTGTTACCTCACCCTTTCTTTACGGAGGGTCTTACAACCAGTTTAAAGTATCCTTTAAACGCCTGGGTATTGAAGCCCGTTTTGCTAAAGATGATACAGCCGAAAATATTGAAGCATTAATAGATAGCAATACTAAAGCTATATACCTGGAAACCATAGGTAATCCTGGTTATAGTATTCCCGACTTTGAAAAAGTTGCAGCGGTAGCTAAAAAGTACGATCTGCCACTAATAGTTGATAATACCTTTGGTGCAGCCGGATATTTGATAAGGCCGTTAGAACATGGCGCAAACATAGTTGTTGAATCTGCAACTAAATGGATAGGCGGCCATGGTACTACTATAGGCGGCGTTATTATTGATGGTGGTAATTATAACTGGGGCAATGGTAAATTTCCTCAATTTTCAGAACCGTCCGAAGGTTATCATGGGTTGGTTTTTTCTGATGTATTTGGCATTGGCGGTCCGTTTGGTAACATACAATTCATTATACGTGCCCGTGTTGAAGGTCTGCGTGATTTTGGCCCGGCCCAATCACCATTTAATTCGTGGCTATTAATTCAGGGATTAGAAACGTTGTCATTACGTGTTCAGCGCCATGTTGATAATGCGCTTGAACTGGCTAAATGGTTAGAAAAGCACCCTAAGGTGGCAAAAGTTAGCTATCCTGGTTTACCATCATCACTTTATCATAATCTTGCTAAAAAGTATTTAAAAAATGGCTTTGGCGCGGTGCTGTCATTTGAAGTAAAGGGCGATAAACAAAGCGCAAGCAACGTGATAGATAATTTACAATTAGTTAGCCACCTGGCAAACGTAGGTGATACTAAGACATTGATTATACAACCATCTGCTACAACACACCAGCAATTATCAGACAGCGAACAATTAGCGGCAGGGGTTACACCAACTTCGTTGCGGGTATCTGTTGGTATTGAGCATATTGATGATATAAAAGCAGATTTTGAACAAGCATTTAGTAAAATAAAATAATCAGAAAGTTAGCTGGCATAACAAGTCTTGCTGAAATAGTAGATTCCTATATATATTTAATGAATACACAATTATATAAATATCATAAACCTTTCGAAATGGAATCGGGCTATATACTGCCCGAACTGGAGTTAGGTTATCATACCTACGGTACCCTAAATAAAGCAAAGGATAACGTAGTATGGGTATGCCACGCCTTCACCGCCAACTCTGACGTATTGGATTGGTGGAAAGGTTTGTTTGGCGCCAATGATTATTTTAATCAGCAAGACCACTTTATTGTATGCGTTAATATGCTGGGGTCAGCTTATGGCTCAAGCGGGCCGTTGACTATTAACCCCACCACCGGTCAACCTTATTATTTAACGTTCCCGCAGGTTACGGTAAGGGATATGGTAAAAGCGCAGCAATTATTAGCTAAACATATTGGAGTAGATAGCATTCATACCTTAATTGGCGGATCATTAGGCGGCCAGCAAGCTGTTGAATGGGCCATCATTGAACCAGATTTTATAAAGAACCTGATATTGATCGCCTCGAATGCAAAGCACTCGCCCTGGGGTATAGCGTTTAACGAGTCGCAGCGTTTGGCTATTGCTGCCGATGATACATTTGATACGAATAGCCTTGATGCCGGTGCAAAAGGCCTAAAAGCCGCCCGAAGCATGGCGCTTCTATCCTATCGTGGTTATAAAACCTATGGCATTAGCCAGCAGGAAGATAATGATAACGTTACCGACAATTATAAAGCATCGGGCTACCAAAATTACCAGGGCGATAAATTAGTCGCACGTTTTAATGCTTATAGCTATTGGTACTTAACCAAATCGATGGACTCGCATAACGTGGGCCGTAATCGCGAAAGTATAGAGAAAGCATTGAGCGTAATTAAAGCCCGTACGCTGATTATCGGTATAAAATCAGATTTATTATTTCCTATCGAGGAACAACAATATCTGTTCAAGCATATACCCGGAGCGGTCTTTGCCGAATTTGAGTCGTACTACGGCCATGATGGTTTTTTAATTGAAACAGAAGCATTAACTAATATTATTACATCATTTTTTAAAACAGACGTAAAAGGAAAGATCATCCAATTACAACAAATAGCATAATGAGCAAAAAATTAAATATAGGCCTGTTTGGCTTCGGAGTTGTTGGCCAGGGATTATATGATATCATCAGAACCAAAAACCTAAACATCGAGATAAAAAAAATAGCTATTAAAAACGCTGACAAAGAGCGCTCTTTACCGGCCCATTATTTTACTACTGATAAGAACGAGCTATTAAATAACCCCGAGATCAATACCATTATTGAACTGATAAACGATACCGAGGCTGCTTTTGATATAGTGTCTACGGCGCTAAAAACCGGTAAAAACGTGGTATCGGCCAGTAAGAAAATGATCGCCCTTCACCTGGAAGAGTTAATAGCCTTACAGCATGAATATGGCACATCTTTATTATATGAAGGCGCGGTTTGCGGTAGTATACCTATCATCCGTAACCTGGAAGAGTATTATGATAATGAGTTACTGCACTCTATAAGCGGTATTTTTAATGGCTCATCTAATTATATCCTGTC
>DHIR01000115.1 GCA_002403905.1 Mucilaginibacter sp. UBA4741 | reverse complement strand
CTGGTAGGCGGCATGGGTACAATACCTATGATGCCATATAGTACCGTGCGTACCCATAACAATCATGCTATACACAAAAGCTACAATCAATAATTTGATACTGAAATATTTAAAAATAAACAAAAACAGAAACGGTGCAAGCACCACAACCATCATCCAACTCATAAAAGAGAGCCAGTTCTTTTTGTTGTTAAATACGTTTAGTCTTAAAAAAAATTCTGTAAAAATTTGCTTTGGAGTTGGCTTTGCCAGTTCACCGTTCTCGTCCGTCCATCCGTATGCAGGTGGTTCCAGCACATTATTTAAAAATGCCATTTAGTAGTTTTGAGTCTTGATCTATTAATCAGGTTTGTAATTTGAGTGTAATATATGAATAAAAAACTTTTTAAAGAGCTTTTATTTTATTTGATAACACTGCTTTAACATCAAACGTTAATTATTGATTAAAATTACCCGTTCGCCGGTTAATAATCGTTCGCATTCGTCAAAACCATCCGGAACAGCTATATGATCCACCTCTTGTTTATAGTTTTGCTTGATCTCTTTGCGGCGCTTAGCTTCAATAAATCGTCTTACGTGGGTGCGGTTCTCTAATATTAATCCAGGTATCTGCGCGGGTTTATTTTGTTCGTCCCTGGCTACCATGGTAAAGTAACTGGTATTGGTATGTTTAATAATATTGGTTTTAATATTCTCTGAAATCACACGTATCCCCACCACCAATGAGGTATTACCCACATAATTTACCGAGGCCATAAGCGATACCAGGTCGCCCACCTCAACGGGTTGTAAAAAGTCAACCGTATCAATCGACGCGGTAACGCAGTAGTTACCCGCGTGTTTGGCAGCGCAAACATAGGCTACTTTATCCATAAGAGATAATAAAATGCCGCCATGTATCTTGCCTCCAAAATTGGAGTATGATGGTATCATTAACTCGGTAATGGTTGTTGCCGAAAAGTGAATGGTTTTAAAGGCTGAAGTATCTGGTAAGGCTGACATAGATTTTTGCTTATACCCTGCAATATAAAACATTTAGCTATGGCAATACTTTATAAATATTAAATTGCCCCAAATTTATGTCGTGAAAAACATTATACTACCCACACTACTCACATTTATTACCGGCTATTGCTTTGCCCAGCAAATGGTTGAACGCAAAAACAAACTAACCGGCAGCGTTACCGAGCAATTTCAGTCGGTTATTGAAACTGATAAACAGGTTAAGCAGGGCATGTACCATGCTTTTTTTGTCAAGAAAACAGTTATAGCCAGCGGTGCTTATAAAAACGATAAAAGAATTGGCACCTGGCATTTTTTTGATCCCACCGGCAAGATCATGCAGAATTATGAGTACGACAGCAATCAAATATTATTCGAATCGCACGAAGACGAAAAAACGCGATTTAAATATAATATAGATTACATAATTAACAAAGATGATGTAACCACAAAACCGGTTAGGCTGGGCGGGCGGTACTTTGGTTATATACCTTATTTAAGGCTTTTTAAACTGCCTGATGACCTGGTAAATATTAATCCCGAACAATGTACTGTTATATTGGAACTACTGATAAGCCCTATGGGCCGATTGGCAGATTATACCATCCGCATAAAAAACAGTTATACAGACGAGGATATAAGGGTTTTGAATATAAACACCGATCTATTACCTGATGAAGATAAGATATTTATCCCTGCTACGCTGAACAAAAACCCTGTTTCATCGCAGATTAAAGTAGCCTGCTATATGAATAGGTATGGGGATATAGATATTTATTAACTCCATTTAAAAAATATAAGTAATATCAAATAATGAATATCGAACACTGAATATAGAAATTCTTTCGTTATTCAGTGTTCGATATTCGGTGTTCGATATTAAAACTTTAATTTATAATATCGTAGCTAGACGATCTAGTGTCCAGAATGACCGTCTGCTCCGTGAGCATGGCCGTGTGATAATTCTTCGGGCGTTGCAGGCCTAACGTTAATGATAACGCCTTTAAAGTGCAATGGCTGGCCAGCCATTGGGTGGTTCAAGTCAACAATAACAGAATCCTCTGCAATAGAAACTACTTGTCCTTGAAAATGATTTCCCTGGTTATCCTGCAAAGGCAATATAGCGCCAACCTCAGGCATATCTGCTCCCTTGAACATTTCAATCGACAAATTAGCTACTGCTTCTTCGTCATGCTCGCCATAAGCATCCTCGGCAGTTAAGCGGAAATCATAAGTATCATTAGTTGATAGCGGGCTCAAATGCTCTTCAAATTTTGGAAGCATTTGTCCGGCTCCAAATAAAAAAGTTAGCGGTTGCTCTTGTGTGGCGCTTTCTACTAAAGCTTCGGTACCATCTTCCTGGTCAACATACAAATCGTAAGTTAATGACACTACATGTTGTGGTTCAATTTTCATCAGTATAATTTGTTTTTTAAAGGTGATGAAGCTATCATGATAACTCATGATGGTTTCATCAGAATAATTTATTCGTTAGTGGTAAAATATTGGCACTCAGGAGTGCTTTTGTTGCTTATATATTAAATGTTTTGGGCATCAATTTGTTTTAATGCTTCTGCGATATTAGCAGCCGGCAATCCGCAGGTTTTATCTTTACAGATAAATACTTGTGTTTTACCAGTAAACTTATCGCGCAGCAAAGGTAAACTTCCTTTTGTACCGCCCAAGATAATTTTATTAGGAATGTAATTTTTTTCCATTTCTATACGGAAAGCCGCTGCATCACCGCCCACTATGGCTAACTCATAAGTACCAAAAACCTCATCCAGCAGTAACATGCTCCAGTTTGAATAAGCCGAACCGTACTTAGCCATGTGCGGGATGATATTGCGTAATTGCTGTGCAGATATTTGCAGGTATTGCTCCTTATCAAACAGTAACCCCAGCTTTTTTAAGTTACGTGCCATTACCGAATTTGATGCCGGGATAACGTTATCCATAACTTCGGCTTTACGGGCTATTAGTTGTTCGTTGTCATCCGCCGTAAAAAAGAAAATACCCCCTACCTCATCATAATAATGAGCGATAGCGTTATCGGCCAGTTTTACCGCATGATTAAGCCATTGTTCATCAAAAGTAACTTCGTATAAGGCAATAAAGGCATCTATAATGTTGGCATAGTCGTCTAAAAATGCCTCACCCCGACCCTCTCCTTTGGAGAGGGGGTTATAAACGCGGGTAATGCGCCCACCCTTTATTAAATTAGTGGATATGAAATTGGCATTTTTTAGGGCGATGTCTAAATATTCAACTTTGTTAAAAGCTCTATAAGCCTCGCATAATCCTTTTAGCATTAAGCCGTTCCATGAGGCTAAGATCTTGTTATCCAATCCTGGTCGCACACGTTTGCTGCGCACCTCAAATAATTTTTTGCGGGATGTGGCTACGCTGTCTAATAATTCTTCAACGGGGATACCGATGGCTTCGGCGAGTTCAGCATCTTCGCCACGTTTAAACAGGATATTGGTTTGTTCTTCTTCCCAATTGCCTTCATCGGTGATATGGTAATAGATGCAAAACAACTCTGCTTCTGTACCTAATATCGCCTGAATTTCTTCTTTAGCGAAAATATAGAATTTACCCTCTACCCCCTCGCTATCCGCGTCAAGGGCCGAGTAAAAACCACCATCGGGCGACAACAGTTCGCGCACTACAAAGTCTATAGTATCGCTAACTGTTTGCTTATATAATTCATCCGGCTGCCAGGTGTAGACTTCGGCGTATAGGCTGATCAATTGGCCATTGTCATATAGCATTTTTTCGAAATGCGGCACATGCCATAAACCATCTACCGAGTATCGGGCAAAGCCTCCGCCTAAATGATCATAGATACCGCCGTAGGCCATTTTACGCAACGTTAGCTTAGCTAATGCTGCTATTTCCTTATCCTGCATTAAATGTGCATATCGCACCAAAAACTGCCAGTTATTAGGCATCGGGAATTTGGGCGCGGTGCCCATGCCGCCTTCTGTTTTATCAAAATACTTTTTCCAATTGTTTACAATAACTTCCAGATCGGCTTTGGTGTAGTCAGGTTGAGTTTCAACAAAACCGATCGACTCATATTTTTGGATGCCCTCGGTTAGTCTTGTAGCATACTCTTGCGCGTCCTCTGGTTTTTGTTTGTAATAATCGGCCAGGTTAAAGAGCAGGCTTGTCCAGTCGTTTTTGCGGAAATAAGTTCCTGCATATATAGGCCGCTGATCTGGCAGGCAGATACAGTTTAACGGCCAGCCACCCCTGCCGCTTATTAACTGCACGGCGCTCATGTAGATCTGGTCAACATCGGGGCGTTCTTCCCTGTCGACCTTTATACATACAAAAAACTCGTTCATTACCGCAGCCACTTGTTCGTCCTCAAAACTCTCATGCTCCATAACATGGCACCAATGGCAAGCCGAGTAGCCAATACTTACTATTATGAGCTTGTTTTCATCCTTAGCTTTTTGCAGCGCCTCATTACCCCACGGGTACCAGTTAACCGGGTTATTGGCGTGTTGTAATAGATATGGCGAGGTGGAGTTGGCTAAGCGGTTCATGATGGCAAAATTGCAATATTAAATGCACTAAAGATAAATCAATTGGGAATGAGGAAAGTTTTTATAAATATGTAGTAGTGATGTATTAACTCTTCAAACAAAAATCAGCCTTAAAATAATTATTTGATATGCATGGTGGCACCATTTTGTCACTAACCGTCTATACCAAAACTTACTTTTAAGTCAGAAAAAGTGTGCCAAACTGTATCATGAAATCAATTTCAGAAAATCAATTTACTAATTACCAGCACATTACAAAAACTGGTATACCAAAGTGTATCACCAAGACACATTCAATGTGGCACACTATGGCCCGCCATCATATGTTGATTTCATCGTATAAATGGCATATTATGCAATAACATTTAATTTTACTTAATTTGCCTCGTACAAATTAACTGATCAATGTATTACTTTAAAAACTACATGCTTTTAGCATGCGGATTCCTTGCTGTTGCCTTTAACGCATCGGCACAAGCACCTACCGACACGGTTAAATATAACCACTCGGACCTATTTGGCCCCATTGTTTGGCCCATGACCAGCAATGGCACCCGCTCTGCAGCCGGCAAACCCGGCCCAAACTACTGGCAAAACCGTGCCGACTACCAGATCCACGCTACTTTAAATGAAGCCGAGCAAGATACTACTATTAACGGTGATGTAGCTATAACTTATACCAATAATAGTCCGGATAATATGGACCATTTATGGTTACAACTGGATCAAAACCTGTTCAGGCCAGACTCTCGCGGCGCGGCCGTTACACCTTATACCGGCGATAGGTTTGATGTTAAGGGCTTTAGCCGTGGCGGTATAACTATCACATCTGTTTCGGTTACTTATAAAGGGCAAACTTATACCGTAAAGCCTATTATTACAGATGCCCGTATGCAAGTACGTTTAACCAAACCGCTTGGTGCCAATGGCGATAAGATACAGGTAAAAGTAAACTACAGCTTCTCTATTCCTTATTATGGTGCCGACCGCATGGGCCGCAAGAAATTTAGCCAGGGTATGGTTTATGAGATTGCGCAATGGTACCCGCGCATGTGTGTTTATGACGATGCCGAAGGCTGGAACACGCTACCCTACATGGGCTTAGGCGAGTTCTATTGCGACTATGGGGATTATGATTACTATATCACCGCCCCTGCCAACATGATTGTTGTAGGCTCAGGCGATCTGTTAAACGCCAGCGAAGTACTTACCCCAATTCAACAAAAACGTTTAGCCGAAGCTCGTAATAGCGATAAAACGGTTACTATTATATCAGACAGCGAAGTTGGCGAAGCCGCTACCCGTCCGTTTAAAGGGTCATTAACCTGGCACTTTAAAATGGAGAACACCCGCGATGTTTCATGGGCAGCTTCTACAGCCTTTATTTGGGATGCCGCTAAGGTTAACCTGCCATCGGGCCGTAAATGTATATCGCAGTCGGCTTACCCGATTGAGAGCGCGGGTAATAACGCCTGGGGCCGCTCTACCGAATATTTGAAGAACAGCATCGAGATCTACTCGAAAGCTTATATCGAATACCCATGGAACTCGGCGGTTAACGTATCTGGCGTGGCGTTGGGTATGGAGTACCCGGGTATTATCTTCTGTCTAAGCGGGTTGAAGAATGGTGGTCTTTGGGGCGATGTTACCCACGAGATTGGCCACAACTGGTTCCCAATGATAGTTGGCAGCAACGAGCGTAAATACATGTGGATGGACGAAGGTTTTAACACCTTTATCAATGAGTACTCTACTAAGATGTTTAACAATGGCGAGTATGCTCCAAAAGGCCCAAACAACCGCTCGCAAAGCGTTTTAAGAAGCTATATCCGCAGTAACGACCCATTGATGACCCCATCAGAAGCTATTGGTTTGAATGATTACGGGCAGTACTATAACAAGACTGCTTTAGGTTTGGATATGCTACGCGATGTGGTTTTAGGGCCAGAGCGTTTTGATTATGCTTTCCACGAGTACATTAAGAACTGGGCCATGAAGCACCCGTTGCCTTACGACTTTTTCCGCGCCATCAATGATGCCGCCGGCGAGGACCTGAACTGGTTCTTTAAACCTTGGTTCTTCACCACCTGGAAACTGGACCAATCGGTTGAGTCTGTAACTTATGATGGTGGCAACCCGGCTAACGGCGCCATCATCACTATAGCCAATAAAGAGAAAATGGCCATGCCTGTTGATCTGAAAATTACCCAGGCCAATGGCAAGACCGAGTTGTTAAAACTACCGGTTAACGTTTTCCAACGTAATGGGGTGTGGAAGTTTAAATATCCATCAACATCAGCCATAAAAAGTATAGTGATCGATCCGGATCATTTACTGCCTGATATTGATTTGAAGAATAATACTTATAAAGCAGATTGATATCGGATTTCGGATGTTCGATTTCGAATTTATAATTTAAGGAAAGACCCCGTTTCTCAACGAAACCGGGTCTTTCCTTTTAGTGCTATATTCGTGTCTTTTATTATGAAATCCCTGGCTTTTTTTTCTGTTACTCCGGATTTAAAATCAAGAGTGTTCGAAAGATTAATTTGTCATTCAGAGCGACAGTAAAGAATCTTCTACGCCACACAAGCTCGCCACTTGTTTAATGTATACCTATCAGTTTTATAAGATCCTTCACTTCGTTCAGGATGACAAAAAACGAGGTTATTTAACATTTACCACTTCCTCCGCCAAATTCCATCCTTTTATAGAAACTTTTGGATTAGCCACCGGCAAATTATAATCTAACACAACAGTCTTACTCTCGCCCGGCAACACAGACACATAATTATCCGAAGAAAAAACAGGCAGTACCCGTTCTTTGGTTGTCGGGTTAACCAGCGATACCCGGTTAAAAAACGCCACCGGCGCTTGTTTGCTATTGGTTAGGGTAACGGATATTTTGCCTTTGGTTAGGCGCTTAGCGGTGACTGTAAGTTTGGATTTAGCAATTTCATTCAAGCCGGAGTACTCGCCGTTTTTATCGGCCAGCCAATAAATATTATCGCTGATGATCTTTTTGTTTTTATCGGTTAATCTTAGGGCCAGGAACGCGCCTTTGTCGGTAGCTGCTGCCGCTATTTCTTTTTTGATGGATAGCAATTGCATTACGCCTGACGGCGCCAAATCTTTTATCAGCGTAGTTACCGGCGTTGCTTTACCGGCTATCGAATATAGCTTTACAGTAGCCGTTACGTTTTTAAGGTTAACGAAAGTGTTGTTTACTATGCTCACCGCGCTATCCACCGGGTTATACATAATATGTACGGGGGCGCTGCCGCTATGCAGACCGTAAAGGCAGGCATTAGGGTCTAGGTAATAATCATACATCTGGCCCCGCATGGCGGTCCACGGGTTTTGTGTTTTCCAGATAATGGTACCGGTGTACCAATCCCACATATGCGAGCTAAAACCTTCCATTAGCGCTCGGTATTGGTCGTAGTTTACCAGTTGGGCCTTTTCTGCAAATTCTTTTACATCTTTTGGCTTGCCGTATTTATCAATATAATCTTCATAACCAATATAAGTATGATAGCGCCAAACAGAATCCAGCCTTTCGCGGCGGCCACCGGTTTTATTATATTCGGGCATAATAATATTGGCGGCAGGAATAAATCTTTTAAGCGACTCATAATCGTTTATCCCCATAGAGCCAACTTCCGAGTTAAAGGGATAAGTTTTCTTGGCCCAAAAAACAGAGATCGGTTGTATGCTGTACGGGCCATCACCATTAACTCCTTTTTCGGTCTTACCCATATCCAAAGAGTTGGAGAAATCTACAAACCAACGCGTATTATCCAACTTAGGCATTATCGTATCGCGCACAGCGGCCAAAATATCATCGGGTTGGGTAATTTCATTACCACCACACCAAATAGCCAACGATGCATAATTACGGATCATTTTTACTTGGTCTTCGATAGAACGTATGTACAGGTCATGGTCATCAGGGTATTTGCGGCGGGTGGCCTGGTCGTCTAGCTTGGCTTTATCCGGCCAGCGGCCATTGCAATCGCCAGATCCCCACATATCCTGAAAAACCAATATGCCATACCTATCACAGGCTGCATAAAATTCGGGGCGCTCAACCAACGCGCCGCCCCAAACCCGTATCAGGTTCAAGTTCATATCGTGGTGGAAACGTACCTCGGCATCATAACGCGCATTACTGAAACGCAGCATCTCGTCAGACACGATCCAGTTTCCGCCTTTAATAAATATCCTTTGCCCATTAACATTAATTTGACGGCTTTGGGTATGGGTGTTCCATTCGCTGGTTAGCTGGCGCACACCTATTTCAATATTTTTTTGGTCGGATATTTTATTGGCAGCAGTTACAAATTGCAGGTTTAAATGATACAGGTTTTGCGGGCCGTAACCATTGGGCCACCATAGTTTTGGATTTTTTAGTGCGTAATCATTCAGCTTTACTTCCTGCGTTTCGCCCGGTTTTAAGGTTACTTTTTTTGATACCGGTTTACCATCCAAATTATACTTTAAAAAGCCGGTAACAGCTTTATCCGCAGCGTTTTTTAATTGTGCCGATACTTGTATAATAGCAGGCTTTTGTAACCCTGCTGGTTGCCTTATGCCCGGCACCAGCGTAACTACATGCGGGTCAGTTATCCGCACCGCGCCGGTTTTCTCAATAGTTACTTTATCCCATATCCCCGTGTTACGGTCGCGGATGGGTTGTATCCAGTCCCAGCCTGCTGTATATTGTATGCCAACGTTGCGGGCAATGGTACCATCGCCACCCTGGCCGCCGTTGGGGTTGCCTACCGGGTCTGGCGGGTATACAATGACCGCCAATCGGTTATTCCCTTTTTTCGAAAGAAATTTGGTGATATTATAGCTTTGGCGCAAAAACATGCCCGAGTGTAGCTTCTCATTTAATTGCCGGCCATTTAAAAACACGTTACAGCTATAATTTACACCGCGCAGGTTCAAATAAACCTGGCTGCCATTTTTGGGGATATTCTCCTTAAAATCCTTTACGAACCAATAGGTATAATAATCGCGGCCCGTTTTGTAGATGTCGGGTATCAGCTTATTATTCATCCCATAAAAAGGATCGGGTATTTGTTTGTTATTAAGTTGAGTTGTTAAAACGGTGCCGGGCACGGTAGCTGGCATCCAGTCGGTAACGGGAAGCGCCGGGTCGGATATTAATTCGCCATTGTCCTTTACCGCGACAATGGCTTTACATTTCCAACCGCTATTTAGCTCGTAGCTGGTTTGTGCCGATGCGGTTTTTAGTACTATTATTAATAAAAGCGATAACAGGATCTTGGTTGAGGGGTGCATAAGATAAATCGTTTTGGTGATCAAATGTAAATAATTACGAGCGGGTATTCAAGGGGTATGGTTTGGGTAGCGCGCCGGTTACTCACCCGGTCTATGCTTCGCTGGACCGCCCTCTCTTCGCCGTTGGCGGAAAGAGGGTTTTTTGTTTTATGGATTTAAGATTCAGGATAAATTGTTCCTCGTTTTTCCTTTCTGCTTTCGGCTCAAAACCTTAATTTCGCTGCTCACAGAAAAGAGGGAAAAGCATTGGATTATTTAGAAGGATTAAACCCGGAACAGCAGGCGGCAGTTAAACAAATACAGGGGCCGGTAATGATCATTGCCGGCGCCGGTTCGGGCAAAACAAGGGTTATTACCTATCGTGTTGCTCACCTTATCCGCAATGGGGTCGATTCATTTAATATACTGGTGCTAACGTTTACCAACAAGGCTTCGCGCGAAATGCGTGAGCGTATAACCCACCTGGTTGGCCCCGAAGCCAAGAACATTTGGATGGGTACCTTCCACTCGGTTTTTTCTAAAATATTACGGGTTGAGGCTGATAAGATTGGCTACCCTAACAACTTCACCATTTACGATACTGACGATAGCAAAAGTGTTATCCGTGCAATTTTAAAAGAAATGAGCTTGGATGATAAGCTGTATAGTGTAAACTTTGTGCTTAACCGGATCTCGGCAGCCAAAAACAACCTTGTATCATGGATGGAATATCAAAAGAACGACCAGATACAGGCCGACGATATATCAAGCAATCGCCCGATGCTGGGAGCGATATACCAAACCTACGCGCAACGCTGTTACCGTGCCGGCGCTATGGATTTTGACGATCTGTTATTTAAGACCAACGAGTTGTTAAAGCAATATCCCGATGTATTAAACAAATACCAGCACAAGTTTAAATACCTGATGGTGGATGAGTATCAGGATACTAACTTCTCGCAATACCTCATAGTTAAGAAACTGGCGGCAGTTAACGAGAATATTTGTGTTGTAGGCGACGATGCGCAAAGTATCTATGCTTTCCGTGGTGCCAATATCCAAAACATATTGAATTTTGAGAAGGATTATCCTGATCTGAAAATATTTAAGCTGGAGCAAAATTATCGCTCCACCCAAAATATTGTAAATGTTGCCAACAGCATCATCGCCAATAATAAAGAGCAACTTAAAAAAAATGTATTTTCTGAGAAGGAAAGCGGCGATAAAATAAAGGTAATGCGTGCCTTTAGTGATAACGAGGAAGGCAAACTAGTTGCCGAAGCCATTATGCATGAGCGCACCACTAAAGGTTTGCGGTGGCATGATTTTGCAATACTGTATCGCACCAACGCGCAATCCCGTTCTATGGAAGAAGCGTTGCGTAAACTGGGTACACCTTATAAAATATACGGGGGCCTCTCCTTCTATCAGCGTAAAGAAATTAAGGACCTGATAGCCTATTTCAGGCTAACATTTAACCCTAATGATGAGGAAGCTTTAAAACGTGTTATCAATTATCCACGCCGTGGCATTGGCGATACTACAATTGATAAGATCATCGTTTCTGCCGATCAGAATAGTGTAACACCGTGGGAAGTGATCCTTGCTCCCGATAAATATTTAGAAGGACGCATATCTGCATCAGTAAGCGGCTTTGCCGTTATGATACAGAGCTTCCAGGTGCTTACCAAAACACAAACCGCATACGAGGCTGCTTTGTACATAGCGCAGCACTCAGGTCTTTTAAAAGACCTTTATGAGGATAAATCTGTAGAGGGCCTTAACCGTTACGAAAACATCCAGGAGCTATTAAACGGTATTAAAGAGTTTAGTGAGCGCGAGGATCTGGAGGAGAAGGGCCTTGATGTGTTTATGCAGGATATCGCCCTGCTTACAAATGACGATAACGACAAGAATAAAGATGCGGACACCGTTTCGCTGATGACCATACACTCGTCTAAAGGGTTAGAGTTTCCGCAAGTTTATGTAGTGGGATTGGAAGAAAATTTATTCCCATCTCAAATGGCGCTTAACTCTCGCACCGACCTGGAGGAAGAACGCCGTTTGTTTTACGTAGCCATAACCCGCGCAGAGAATAAGCTATCATTAAGCTATGCTACTTCGCGCTTTAAGTTTGGGACGTTGATCAGCTGCGAGCCCAGTCGCTTTTTAGATGAGATAGACGCGCAATACCTGGAGCTTGATTTTACTGCAAGGCCTGTTAATAACGTAGGCAGCCTTAATTATGATGATGAACGTTCTGCCTGGAGCCGTACGGATGATAAATTCTCGAAACCTAAGCCTAAAACAGCAACATCGGCACCGGTAAAAACAACTTCTATATTGGCTAAGGCGCATGTGCCATCAGCCGGGTTTACCCCTTCTGATACTTCGAACCTACAAGTAGGTATGGAGGTAGAACATGAGCGCTTTGGTTTTGGCAAAGTATTAAGCCTGGAAGGCAACAAGCCTGATATTAAAGCAACCATTTTCTTTAAAGAAATTGGCCAAAAGCAATTGTTGCTAAAGTTTGCAAAACTCAGTATTATAAACCAATAATTAATAATATACCCACTTTTCGGGGACAAAATTCCCCAATTAAATCTACAGTTAATTAAAAATTTTTAAGATTTATAGGTAATATCGACATGGCATATAAATTGGTTAGGTAATAGTTACCCTTTACCCAACAATTAATTTATACTGAAATGAACGACAACTCAAAAAAGAAAACAAACAAAACGATCGGTAAGAACATTCGCGCCTTTCGTCATCAGCATGGATGGAGCCAGGAGGACGTGGCTAACCGTTTAGGAATTTCTATTCCGGCCTTTTCGAAAATTGAAACGGGTGTGACTGATATCAATCTGTCAAGGTTAGAGCAAATTGCTAATATTTATGAACTTGATGTTGTACAAATTTTGGCCATGGATGTTGAAGGGGTAGAACAACAGCCTTCTAACTTAAGCATCGTGCAGAAAAAATTATTTGACCGCGAAGCGGAGATAGTTAACCTGCAGCGTAAAGTGATATTGCTTTATGAAGAGTTACGTAACGCAAAAACGCAGGCTCATGTCTAATTGGGTAACCGTTCAATAAAGGCGACACTCTTTATACCACAAATAACAGCCGATACTTAAATAATTCATTCTCGCTTAAAGTATTTAAGTATCGGTTAATAAAAATCCATAACAAAGAAACAAAACCTCTTTGTTGTTCAACAATATTGTTTTGGAGTAAAAATTGCAACTACCATTACAAATACATTTGTTATGTCGAACTACTTAATAGCAATATCAGAAACCCAAAATGCAACGGCAGCTACAATTCACGATTCGAAAAGTAAACTGAAAGTAAAAGCATTTGACCTGGTGAGATCAAAATTTAATCCCTGCAAGGGCGAAGTAAGGTTTTTTGTTACTGCCGGAAAGAAAGTATTGGCTTTTGAGACTGAAGGCTATAAAAAGCACCGCCAGCTATTAATTTTACAAATGATATCCTGGTATTGTATGTATTTAGGGTTGTTTGAGGCCCAAATACACGCCACGCTTCCAGTATAAAATTTATATTAGAATCCTGTCTTGCCGGGATCATGCAGCATATCACTCATTTCAATGATCTTTTCATCAATTTCTGATACGCATTTGTCCATCATATTAATACATTCTAACTGGTCAACCAATCCCTCTTTTTCTAAATTCATTAATCCTTTTAGGGTGGCGATAGGCCCGCGTATCTGGTGTGATAAGTAAGATGAGTATTCGGAGAGCTTTTTGTTTTTAACCTGCAAATCCTTCGTTCGTTCATCTATAATCTCTTCCAGGTGATGGTTAATACGGTCAAGGTTATCCTTCTGTCTTGATATTTCGTTGTTCAATTCCTGCAATTGCAAGTTGGTTATGGCCTTGCGTTTTACACTGCCTATTAATAAGGCAACAACTACAAGCAGCAAACAAGCTACCACAGCTACTGCCCAAATTATAACTGTTGAAATTTCTGCCCTTTTTTGCGCTTCTGCTGCTTTTTCATTTCGTTGTTGCTCCTGCTGTAAAAAACCAAGCTTGCTTGATACATTTGATTTATAACCTGTGCTATCGGTTTTATAAAGATCTGTTAAATAATCTAAAGCCTTTTCATAATTCTTACGCCGACGTTCCAACTCATAAGCTGAGTGCTTATAATCATAAATATCCTTTACGTTATTAATTATTGTGGCATAAGTTTTACCCTCTTTTATATATTTCTCGGCTTCATCAAAATTACTTTCAGCCAGGTATATATCGGTAAGGGTCATGTTTATGGCGGCCACGTTTACATTCATATCCATGCTTTTGGCCCGTTTATTAGCATCAAGCAATAACTCTTTAGCCTTATCATAATCCTGTAAAAAATAGTGAATAACCCCCAGATCCTGCAAACATTGCACTAACTGTACAGGGTCTTTTAGCTCGGTAAATAACTGGTAGCTTTTTTCATAATAGGACAATGCATTGTTATACATATTTTTCCTGTTATAAATATTGCCAATATTAAGATATAGGGAGGCTATAAGTTGTTTGTCGTTAATTTTCTCAGCAATGCGGTTGGCGATTTTTAAATAGTCAAGGGCCTTGTCATAGTCAACCATTTGGTAAAGGTTACCTATGTTATTGTACACTTTAGCCTTACCACGTTCATCGCTTAATTTTTCGTATTGAGCTAATGCATCAAAATAGCTGTGTAAAGCGCTGTCCGGCTTGTTTAGATAATACTCGCCAATTCCTTTAATTCTATAAGCTTCTGCTATCCCCCTGGGATAACCTATTGCGCGGGCTAATTTCAATGCTTTTTCTGCATCGTCAAGAGTTTCTTGCGGATGTGTTAACCTGTTATCGTATCCGTTTTTATTTAACGAAATTACTTGACTGGTATCTTTTCCTGTAACATCCTTTGAATCATTTGCGTACACATTAAATGAAACCAATATAAAAAGAAGAATTGAGCAAGTTTTTCTCATTTAGCCCTTGTTACGTTTTAATTATGGGGAAAGTTATAAATAATACATTATATATTCCCTATTCCTTAAAAAAAGTGTGGTTTTGTGTTGAAAACTTTTTTCTACTTTGCTTTGTAATTAACAAAACATAGTTATATTTGCTTTGTTAAGTGTTTGAATATCAAATTGGTATCAACACATATTATAAATAGAGTTATTCATTAAACAAAAAAAATATAGGAAAAATAAAAAGGGACACGTAAGGAAACACACCAGTTAAAAGGCCAACAGAAACGCCATAGTTGCAAAGTCAAAACACATAAATATGCAATCATTATTAACTATTAGTTAATATTTATAACCCTTGTATTATTAACTTCATTACTAACTAATAAAAATAATTATTATGAAAAATTTCATCCTCACAGCAGTTATCGTTTTGTCCTTTGGCATCCTTACTTCTTGTACGAAAAAGGATAACATCCGGGTAAGTTTGACGGTTTTTTATAACAATCCATTTTCTGCAAGAAGCATTTTGGCAACTGCCGATTAATTAAGAATAAAGCAATTATCAATTTAATTATTAAATAATATTAAAAATAAATATCATGTTAAAAATAATCCTAACAGCAGCAATCGTTTTATCAGTAGGTATATTATCACTGTTAAAAACTACAACCCCAGCAAAAACATCAACAGTTAGCATTGAAAAATTGATGGTCGACAACAGAACAGTTTTAGCTACTGCCGACTAATCATTTACTTATTATACTATCAATAAATATTATATATCAACAATCGAATCAAAAAAATTATAAAATATAACATCATGAAAAAATTATTTATAGCTACAGCAATTATATTCTCAACCAGTGTTGCATCATTTGCTAATACTACTATTAAAGGTGATAAAAACAAC
>DHIR01000254.1 GCA_002403905.1 Mucilaginibacter sp. UBA4741 | reverse complement strand
TTTTTATATCCATAAGACAGCAGCTATAACCTAAACGTTACACAGAAAAAATATTTTTTTTTGATTTAACTAAAATTTAACATTTGGCCTGTTTTGATAAGGCGCATATTTAGCTGATATTTATAGCATGATCGAGTTCAAAACCATCATTTTACAGTTTGGTGAGCAGGGCGAAAAAACAGGCTGGCGATATATTGAAATTCCTGCTGATATTGCGCAAAAGTTAAAACCGAACAATAAAAAAGCTTTCAGGGTGCGTGGTATGCTGGATAGTTTTGCCATAGAAGGCTTCGCTTTAATGCCTATGGGCGATGGTAAATTTATTATGCCTATAAAAGCCGAAATACGTAAAAGCATACACAAAGAAGCAGGCGCCATGCTCACCGTAAAATTAGAAGAGCATAAAGATTTTAAAGTATTAGTCCCTGCCGATCTGCAAGACTGTTTTGACTTTGACCCCGAAGCCGAGACACAATTTAACAGCCTGGCTATGTCGCACCGCAATTATTTTATTAAATGGATAGAAAGTGCTAAGACGAACGAGACACGTGCAAAACGGATCATCAATACCGTAAATGCCATGTTGCGTAAATGGGATTATAATGTGATGATAAGAGAAATGAGGAATGACTGATTTTAATAAAAGGATATTTAAAACAACCCTTACGAAGCTTTGATACATTGCAAGGGTTGTTTTAGTTTATTTACCCGGCATTTTAAAATGACGGGCGTATTCATCAAGCTTTATTATTTTGCCGTTTTTTATAAGCATATCGTTTAAATATTCAACCGAATCTTTTTTACCTTTCATGTCGGTATTGTACTGTGTATACCAAATACTTACCCATTCATGTTTTTTAACATCTTTACCAACAACCGCCTCCCAATCATCAACCTTAATTTTAGTGGTTATACCTGTGCTCATCGTTGCAGCCATTTTTACAAATTGAGCGTTAGTTCCTTTAAATACACCGCCATCGTATGAAAACGTTATACTGTCCCCAATGCATTTTTTCATTAAAACAGTATCCTTAGTTTCATATGCTTTTAAAGCATTTAAAGCAGTCATAGTATTAGCATGGCTGGTATCGATCATCCAGTTATCCGGATTCTTTATCTTATAAGGATAATCAGGTGACGGTGATGAAGCAACCGTTTCTGTTGCCGGTTTGGGTTGGCATGCTGCGAATAATGAAGCGCAGGCAAGTACTACGTAGCATTTTTTCATTCTATTGGAGTTTTGGTTAAATTAACTGCTTGTAAATTAGGCATTTAAATTGTTAAATATACTATAGGCCTCCCTAATAATTTAGCATTACTTTTTCAGGCCGTAAATTATGTGATTGGGGGCGTTTATAAACTGTATAATGTGCATAAAATCTCCTCATCTCCTTATCCGCATATCTGCACATTACCTTATCTTTATCCATCCAAATTTTTTAGTTACTAATGAGTGAAGATCTGAACGAACAAGATATACCTGCTAACAACAAAGATAAAATACATAACGTTACCTCACTCGATGGGTTGTACGAAAACTGGTTCCTGGATTACGCGTCATACGTAATACTTGACCGTGCCGTTCCGCATATAAATGATGGATTAAAGCCAGTGCAGCGCCGTATTCTCCACTCGTTAAAAGAGATGGACGACGGGCGTTTTAACAAAGCCGCCAACGTTATTGGTAACACCATGAAATATCACCCGCATGGTGATGCTTCAATTGGCGATGCCATGGTGCAAATAGGCCAGAAAAACCTGTTGATAGATTGCCAGGGTAACTGGGGCGACCCCGTAACCGGCGACTCTGCAGCAGCGCCGCGTTATATCGAAGCGCGCCTATCAAAATTTGCTTTAGAGGTTGTTTTTAACCCGGATACCACCGTTTGGCAAGCCAGTTATGATGGCCGTAATAAAGAGCCTATTACCTTGCCCGTTAAGTTTCCTTTACTATTAGCGCAAGGAGCCGAAGGTATTGCCGTAGGTTTAGCTACCAAGATATTGCCGCATAATTTTATTGAGCTATTAGATGCATCCGTGGCCGTGTTGCGGGGGCAAATACCAAACTTACTGCCTGATTTCCCTACTGGGGGAATGGCCGATGCATCGGCTTATAATGACGGACAGCGTGGCGGCCGTATCCGAGTACGCGCGAAAATTGTCGAGCGTGATAAAAAGACCTTAGCGATTACCGAGATACCTTTTAGCACCACCACGGGTGGCTTAATTGATAGTGTAATATCTGCCAATGATAAAGGTAAGATCAAGATCAAAAAGATTGAGGATAATACCGCGCAAAATGTCGAGATCGTTATCCATTTAGCGCCGGGCATATCGCCTGATGTTACTATTGACGCCTTGTATGCTTTTACAGATTGCGAGGTTTCCATATCGCCAAATACCTGCGTAATACAGGATGATAAGCCGCGCTTTATGAGTGTGAATGATATGCTTACCGAAAGCACGCATTTCACCAAAGAACTACTTAAACTGGAGCTACAGATCAAGCTAAAGGAGTTGATGGAGAAAATATTTTTTAGCTCGTTGCTAAAAATATTTATCCAGGAGGGCATGTACAAGCATGCTGACTACGAAACATCAGGCACCTTTGATGAAGTTTTGGTGGTATTGAATCGTTTGTTTGAGCCATTTCTACCTTTGTTCTATCGCCCTATTGTTGCCGAGGATTACCGTAAGCTGATAGATAAACCGATGAGCAGCATTACCCGTTTTGACTTTAAGAAAACGGATGAGCAGATAAAGAATTTAGAGAACGAAATAAAGATTGTAAAAAATCATCTTAAACATCTTACCGAATATACCATTGACTGGTTTGAGAAACTAAAAGATAAATATGGTAAGGGCCGCGAGCGTAAAACCGAGTTGCGCACTTTTGACCGGGTAGAAGCATCCCAAGTGGCATTGGCTAATGTTAAGCTATATGTTAACCGTGAGGATGGTTTTATTGGTACCGGCTTACGTAAAGATGAATTTGTTGGCGATTGCTCTGATATTGACGAGATCATAGTTTTCCGCGAGGATGGCCGTTGCGTGATTACCAAAGTGCAGGAAAAGGTTTTTGTTGGAAAAGAGATTATTCAAGTAGCTGTATTTAAAAAGAACGACGAGCGCACCATCTACAACATGATCTATAAAGACGGGCAAAGCGGCGTAAGCTACATTAAACGTTTCGCTGTTACGGGCGTAACCCGCGATAAGGAATACGACCTTACCAAGGGCGGCAAAGGCTCAAAAGTATTGTACTTCTCTGCCAACCCCAACGGCGAGGCCGAGGTGGTGAACGTGCAGCTAAAGCCCCATGCCAAGCTGAAAAAGTTGCAATTTGATGAAGATTTTGCCGCTTTAGCCATCAAGGGCCGAAACTCAATGGGTAATATAATTACCAAGTACCCTGTTAAAAAGATCATATTGAAAAGCAAAGGCATATCAACACTTTCGGGCAGGAAAATATGGTATGATGATATTTTAAAACGTTTAAACGTTGACACGAGAGGCAAATACCTGGGCGAATTTGACGGCGACGACCGTATACTCACTGTTTTTGCCAATGGAATTTACGAACTGACCAGTTTTGACCTGAATAACCATTTTGATGATAAAATGGTAGTGATTGAAAAGTACGACACGGAAAAGATTTATTCGGTTGTGCATTATGATGGCAAATCAAAAAATTACCTGGTTAAACGGTTCGCTTTTGAAAACACAGCCATCGGCAGGCAAACCAGTATTATCAGTGAGGAGGGTGGTTCAAAAATGATCCTTATTTCCGGCGCAGCCGGACCGGTGATTGAACTAAAGCAATTAAAAGTCGCCACCAAAACTCCAGAAACTATTGAAATAAACCTGGCTGATATTATAGATGTTAAAGGCATGAAAGCTATGGGTAACCGCCTTACCCAGCATTTAGTTGAAGCCGTAACGTTAATAGCCGAAAATAACCCGGCGGAAGAAACAGCGCCAATTATTATTGATGAGGAAGAAGAAATAGCAGAAGAACCAACTATAACAGAAGAATTACCTGAACCAATAATTGAGCTGCCAGAGAAAGAGGAATTACCAAAACCGGTGGAGCCAAAGCAATCAGAGGAATTATCTGAACAATCAGTGGAATCATCAATAGAATCAGTGGAATCCCCTTCTAAAAAAGTAGATTTTGAGATAACTAATCCTGATGATATTGAGATTGACGACAAAGGGCAGTTGGGGTTGTTTTAATACGGGTTGATAATTTATAAGGTCCGCTCTTTTATTTTATCCAATTCCGCCTTTAAATAATCCCGCGTTTTTTGGGACAGGACCGGTATATTCATCGCCATTTCTATCGCCTTTTGCTGGTTAAGTATCGCCTCATCATAAAAGTTCAGGCGATACATTAAATGGGCCATTGTATCGTAATAAGCAAATGTGGGTTGCAGTTCTATAGCCCTGTGGCACCATATTAATGCTTTAACAAGATATGTTGTGTTATGTGATCCAAGCTCGTAAAA
>DHIR01000085.1:1368-8477 GCA_002403905.1 Mucilaginibacter sp. UBA4741 | reverse complement strand
ATCTATTTTTAAACAGGCTCTTAATCGTATTTAATTTACTGTTACGCCAATATTTAAATTCCCTACTGACATAGCGCTGTCACTGGCTCATGGTTTCTTTGTATCAACAAACACTAAAACCATAAAAGCTATGTCAATCATCAAATTATTATTAAAAGAAATTGAGCAGGATGCTCAAATTACCCGCAACCTATTAATCATCGTTCCAAACAATAAGTACAACTGGCAGCCACATCCAAAAAGCATGACTATAATGCAATTAACCAACCATATTGCCGAATTACCGGGCTGGATAAGTATGGCGATTACAACCAACGGGCTTGACTTTGCAGCAAACCCTTATGAGTCTACCGCTGCTGATACTACTGCTGATGTATTGGAGATTTTTGAAAACACCTATGCCGATGGCCGTGCGCATCTGCAAACCGCAAACGAAGCTGATTTAGAAAAACCTTGGGTGCTACGCAGTGGCGAACATGTTTTGGCTGATATGACCAAATATGAAACTGTGCGTATAGCCATAGCGCAAACCATACACCACCGCGCGCAGTTAGGTGTGTACCTGCGATTGCTAAATATACCTATCCCCGGCAGCTACGGCCCAAGTGCCGATGAGTTGGAGGAAATGAAGCACTATGCGTAATAAACATTGCGTCATTGCTGTAAAGATTGTCACGCAACACTTACAGCAATGACGTGTTTTTTACCACTTCAACTTCCGCCTAAACCAAAACGCTACATTAACCAACGCGATAAGCGCGGGTACCTCAACCAATGGTCCTATCACCCCTGCAAAGGCTTCGCCGCTGTTAATGCCGAATACACCTATAGCTACAGCTATGGCCAGCTCGAAATTGTTGCCGGTGGCGGTAAATGCTATGGATGTACTGCGCGAATAATCGGCACCAAAATACTTGCCGATGAAAAAACTTAGCAAAAACATTACAGCAAAGTATATTACCAATGGCAAAGCTATCAGCAATACATCAAACGGTATATGTACTATCAAACTGCCTTTAAGGCTAAACATTACTACAATGGTAAATAGTAGGGCTATTAAAGTTATGGGCGATATAAAAGGTACATATTTGGTCTGGAACCATTCCTCGCCTTTAAGCTTGATGAGAGTGTAGCGGCTTATAACACCCGCTGCAAAAGGCAGGCCAAGATAAATACCCACGCTTTTGGCAATAGCGCCTATGGTAATGTTAACTGCCAAACCCTTTAACCCAAATATCGGCGGCAGCACGGTAATAAACACATAAGCATAAACGCTGTACAGTAACACCTGGAATATGCTGTTTAAGGCAATCAACCCTGCGGCATACTCGCGGTTGCCGTCGGCTAGCTCGTTCCATACCACTATCATGGCTATGCAGCGGGCAAGGCCTATCAGTATAAGCCCCACCATGTAGGCAGGGTGATTATGTAATAGCGTTATGGCCAGCACAAACATTAGTATGGGGCCTATTATCCAGTTTAATATTAATGATGCGGTTAGTACTTTGGTATCTTTAAATACCTCGCCCATGTTCTCGTACTTTACTTTAGCTAATGGCGGGTACATCATGAGTATCAAACCAATAGCTAATGGTATATTGGTAGTACCACTTGAATACGAGTTTATAAACGCTGCCGATGATGGCATAAAATACCCCATAGCCACACCAACAGCCATCGCTATAAATATCCATAGGGTAAGGTAACGATCTAAAAAGCCTAATTTTTTACGTTCGGCAGCCGGGGCACAGTGGTCTATAGCCATTATTGAGCTAGATTTTGACTGATGAAATTACGGGCGTACTCTTTTATCATATCGCGCACGCGCCTAAACTCGTTCATGATCTCATCAGGTGTGCCGGTAGCTTTAGCCGGGTCAGGGAAGTTAAAATGGAAACGCTGCGCCTGGGTAAGGAAGTAGGGACAATTCTCCTTAGCGTTATCGCATACCGTAATTACATAATCAAACGGAATAGCTACGTACTCATCTACATTGTTTGATGTATGATGGCTAATGTCAATACCATCCTCGGCCATTACTTGTATAGCTTTAGGGTTAACGCCGTGGGTTTCTATCCCAGCGCTGTAAATAGCTGCTTTATTGCCGGCAAAATGTCTTAAATAGCCTTCGGCTAACTGGCTGCGGCAACTGTTGCCGGTGCATAGTACTAATATGTTTTTCATTATAATAAGATTTTATAGTTAGCAACAACCACCACCCGGCTCACAACAAGCGGCAGCAGTAGCTAAGTTTTTTAATTGGGTTACGGGTTTTGCGGCCGGAGTACCACAACTACCGCCACGGCCTATGGCTTTGCATTGTACAGCATCGGGCCTTAAATCAACAATAAGGTTATCGCCATCAATGGTAAAGGCGTTAGGCAATAACTGACGAGTATCAAAAGTCGAGTTACCAAACTCTATCTTTACTACCCCCAGCGGATTTAGCGGCAGCGCCCTCTCAACAACGTTAATTATACCCAACGCTTTGTTAACCTCCATAGCGCGTAATTGCTGCTGATTTTCGGGTTCATAAAGTTGTACGATGATCTCTGTCCAGGCGTTCATTACTCCACCGCAATCAACCGATGTTATGGGTGCCTGCTTGATTTCTGTTATATGATAGGCGGCATCAACCCATTTATCTTCGGCATATTGAAATTGTAGTTGTAAGGTGGGGTTGGCTACTAAGGTTTCTTTAAATGTTTGCCAGTTTATAGTTTCCATATTCTTATTTATTTAATTGTAATATTACGATGGATTGATCCAAATTTTTTTAACAGCAGTTTTTACGATTGGTATATGCGCCGAAGAAAGAGCCTAACTGGGTACTTAACAATTTCCAGGCATCGGGCTCAATACAATAGCAAACGCTTACTCCCTCGATGGTTCCTTGTATCAGCCCGGCATTTTTTAACTCTTTTAAGTGTTGCGATATAGTGGCTTGCGCCAGGCCCAGCTCATCAACCAAATCGCCACATATACAAGCATTGGCATTTATGATATACTGCAAAATGGCAATACGTGCCGGATGCGCCATTGCTTTAAGCATTATGGCCAGCCGGTTTTGTTCGGCGGTGAATATTTCTGTTTTGGTTAACCCCATTATATCGCAATATTACGATTGATAGGTGAGATATACAAATAGATTTATAAAAATGACATTAAAAAGATAGGATTATTATATCCCCAAAACCTGTTTCAGCTTAACATACCCGGTTTTACTAACCGGTATTTTAGCGCCCGATTTTAGGATGGCAAGGTGACTGTCTTTTTCGTAAGGGTCAATGCGGGTTATTTCCTGCACGCTTACTATATAGCTGCGGTGAACGCGTACAAACTGGCGGGCATCCAGCGTTTGCTCGAAGAAACTCATAGTTTTGTTTTTAAGGTATGAACCTTCCTGTGTAAATACGCTTACGTAATCATCGTCAGCCTGTAGGTATTGTACATCGGCAACGGGGATTATCTTTACTTTGGTGCCGGTTTTTACTACAATACGCTCATGCTGGGCAGGCGAGTGGGAGGCGGTCTCCAGCAGTTGTTCCTGCTCTTGCTTTGGCGCAGCGGTGTGTGGCGCTTGAGCCAGGAACTTCTCTATAGCTTTATTAAAACGATCTTTGCTGAATGGCTTTAACAGGTAATCGGTAGCGTGCGCCTCGAAGGCTTTAATAGCGTACTCATCAAAGGCGGTGGTGAATATTACAGCCGGTTGCTCGTCCACCAGTTCAAGCATCTCAAAACCGTTTATTTTGGGCATTTGCACGTCCAGAAATATCAAGTCGGGTTGATGTTGCTGTATGGCTTTAAGGCCCTCAAAACCATCGCCGCACTCTTGCAGCACCTCGATCTGTGGGAAACCCATCAGGTATTCTCTTACAACCATGCGGGCCAGCGGCTCATCGTCAATTAATAATGCACGTATCATTTACTGCGGTATTTTAATTATGGTTGTAAATATATTATCATTTGCGTGAGTTTCCATTAAATCATTACGTGCAAAAAGCAAATATAATCTGCGTTGTACACCGCTCAAACCAAAACCTGTTCCCTGGCGCGGGCGCGAGGTTTTAGGATCGTATGGGTTTTGTACGATCAGCTCCAGGTAATTACCCTCTAATTCGGCACGGATGCTTACTACTACATCTTCGGTGGTATCATACAAACCAAACTTAATAGCATTCTCAACCAATGGCTGTAATAACATGGCAGGCATAACACTTTCGCCGCAGCGCTCATCACAACTTATTTCTGTTTTAAGGCGATGACCGAAGCGCACTTTCTCTATTTCGAGGTATAAGTTAAGGTGTTGTAATTCTTCGTTTAAAGTAACCTGTAACTGATCGTCTTTTTTAAGGGTGCCACGTAAAAAATCTGATAACTGGTGTATCATTTTACGCGCTTCATCCGGCTTAAAGCCGATAAGGGCGTTAATAGAGTTTAGGCTATTAAATAAAAAGTGAGGTTGTAGTTGTTGGCGAAGGTTATATAACTCGGCATCGCGGGCCAATTGCTCGGCTTCGGCTTTGCGTTTCTCATTTTCTTTTTGATCAATCTGCGAGTACCAGATCATACTGATCATGGCCATCCAGCCTATCGCCAAAAAATCAGTAAAAAACCTGATAATGAGCGATTGCGTCATAAAGTTGGCATATACCACGCCATCATTTAAAAACGGCAATATATAACGGCAACCCGCTGTACAGGCTGCAGCCAATGCGCCGCACCATATTAGTATATTAATGTAACTGCCTTTACCGGGTTGATAGTAGCGCAGGTTATTGTTAATGAGCCAGCAGGCGGCGGCAAGCAGTATGGAGCTTACGCCACTATCGGTAGCGGCGGTGTACCACAAAAACCCAAAACCGTGGATAATGTAAGCCTGCAAACCTGCCCACGCAAGCCCGCAGGCCAACATTGCCCAACGTATTTTTGAAAATGTTAATGATTGTGATACCGCCAAAACGTGTTAATTAGGTTAGGATTGATAATTAATAGCTGCGTATATCTATACCTGCGAAAATCGATACCCCTTTTAGTACCAATACTTTGTTGTTATCTAAAGGGGCGCTGGTCCTGATTCTTTTATCATCAAACCCGGCAAATATGGATGCCATGTCTGATACGATCATCCAATGTGCGGGTACAATAATTTTAGTGCCGCCAAATACCTGGGTTACATCAATATAAACACGGCCGCTAATATCAGCCTGTGTAAAGTCAAGTTCAGAACCGCCGCAGATGTTTACGATCTCGCCGCCCTGAAAGTTCTTAGAAAAGATCACCTTTTTTACACCACCGAATATAGATATAGCCTCCAGATGCTCATCGCCGGTAAAACCAGCAGGATTTGGCGGAGTTGCGGGGTCGTTAGGCGTAGCGCCAACGGTATAATCAACCACTGGTTCGGCCGGGTTAGGGTTGGGGTTAGCAAAACCGTATTTGCTGGCTTCCCATTTACGTTTCCAGTCTTTTTTATCCCAATAGTCTTTTTTATTCCAGTAGTCTTGTTTGTGATTATTACGTCTTAGTATAAAAAATATACCTGCGGTTATTAATGCTACCGGCCAAAAGAATGCCCATGGGTCAAAAGCGGGTATAATGTGGTGAAGCAAAAAGTAAGCGCCTATTATTACCATTATTAACCAGGTTGAGTTGCGAAAATTGCTTTTACCACCCATGTAAAGGCCCCAAACAATTAACCACATTGGCCAGCTGATTAACCAGTGCAGGAAGGGGAAACCGTCAAATTGATTTAACAATAAGGCTGCGCCAATTAGAAGCAAAGCGATGCCTGCTAAAACTTTACCCCTGCGGGGACCGTTTTCGTACTCTGTATTATTTATATCGTTATTCATGATGTCTATTTTAAATCTTACTCAAAAGTAAGGCACTAATATAGCTAGCCAAAACTAAAATTGGCGATTATCCTGAAAGAACTCGGTAAATGGGGGGATTTTTTCGGTGAAAAGTTAGGCCTTCTGTTTGTTCGCGGTTGTAGGCATAAAAAGCGGACGAATAAAAGCTATTACACCTCCGGTTCTTGCTGGCTCAAACAATGAAAGCTGCCCAATCCCCAAATAATATCAGTCGAATCAATGCCCACAATTTGTCTATCAGGGAAACAACCTTGTAAAATATCCAAAGCTTTATCGTCATTAGCACAACGGTAAGTAGGCACTACCACAGCTGCATTGCCGATGTAAAAGTTAGCGTATGATGCCGGCAGGCGCTGATCGTCATAAATAACCGGGTCGGGCATTGGTAGTTCAACAATATCGAGTTGCTTGCCATTAAGCAGGCGCATAGTTTTTAAGGCTGATAGGTTTTCTTGCAGGAGGTGATAGTTGCCATCGTGTTTGTTTTCTTCGACAACGGTAATTACCGTGCTCTCGTTTACAAAACGGGTAATGTCATCAATATGGCCGTCAGTATCATCGCCAACAATGCCATCGCCCAACCATAAAATTTGCTCTGCACCGTAGTAGTTATACAGGTATTCTTCTATTTGTTGCTGGTTTAAATGCGGGTTGCGATTTTGGTTAAGCAGGCAGGCAGTAGTGGTTAAAATAGTACCCTTACCATTAAAATCAACCGAGCCACCTTCCATCACAATCCCTGGGTGAAAAACCGGTAAGCCATAATGGTTGCCAATTTTGGTAGGGATAACATCATCCAGATCAAACGGCGGATATTTACCACCCCAGGCGTTATATCCCCAATCTACAATAGCTTTTTGTTTAGTATCCGGGTTGATCAAAAACGCAGGTCCATGATCTCGGCACCAGGCATCGTTCGTGCCAAATTCAAAAAACTCCACCTTGCTCAGATCAGCGTTAACCAACTGTAATTGTTGTTTGGCAAAAGCGGCCATCTGCTCGTCTTTAACGTTAATACGTACCAATTCACCTTCGGTTAATACTTTAATAAACTCGCAGTATTTAGGGTAAATGGTCATGAGTTTACCCGGCCATGATTCTTCCTTATGCGGCCAGCTAAGCCAGGTAGCTTTGTGCTTTGCCCATTCGGCGGGGAAATGAAATCCTTGTTGTTTTGGGTGGTTCATGGTAAATAGTTTTAGCCCTCTCTAAATCTCCCCCGGTAGGGGA
>DHIR01000085.1:745-1170 GCA_002403905.1 Mucilaginibacter sp. UBA4741 | reverse complement strand
GGGGAGGGTTGGGTGGGGCTTATTCGTCTAGTAATCTCTTGGTTATAGGTTGATAAGAATCAATCCTTCTGTCACGCAAAAAAGGCCAATGTGTGCGGTAATAATCGGTTTTATTCAGATCCAGTTCCTGTACGATAACTTCTTCATTACTATGGGATGTTTGATGTATCACCGAACCAAACGGATTAGCGAAAAACGATCCTCCCCAAAACTTAACGCCTGCTTCTTCGCCTACGCGGTTTACACTGACTACATGTACACCGTTAGCCACCGCGTGCGAACGTTGGATGGTTTGCCATGCGTTATACTGTTCAACATTGGTAGCTTCATCTTGCGTGGTTGCCCAGCCAATGGCAGTAGGGTAAAACAGTATTTCGGCACCCATTAGGGCGGTAATGCGTGCAGCTTCGGGGTACCATTGGTCC
>DHIR01000085.1:0-665 GCA_002403905.1 Mucilaginibacter sp. UBA4741 | reverse complement strand
GGGGTACCATTGGTCCCAGCAGATTAATACGCCTATTGTGGCAAACTTGGTTTTAAAAACTTTGTAACCCAGGTCGCCGGGAGTGAAGTAAAACTTCTCATAAAAACCCGGATCGTCAGGGATATGCATTTTACGGTACTTACCTAAGTAAGCGCCATCGGCATCAATAACAGCGGTAGTATTATGGTAAAGGCCCTGCGCGCGTTTCTCAAACAACGATGCTATAATTACTACACCTAAATCAGCAGCAACTTTTGATAACTCACCAGTTGACGGACCGGGAATAGCCTCGGCCAGTAAAAAATTATCATGGTCCTCCACATCACAAAAATAAAGTGATGTAAACAGCTCTTGCAGGCAAACTATTTGCGCGCCTTTTGCAGCGGCTTCTTTTACCTTAACAATGGCTTTCTGTAAATTTTCATGCTTGTTGGCAGTGCAAGTCATTTGCACTATACCTACCTGTACTTTACTCATTCCCCTAAAATTTGTGTGCAAAAATAGGGTTTTGATTTCACTGATTTGCGTTTTGATTGCACCGATTATTAAAAATTGCTCATATATTACTATATGTTGATCATAATCCAACACATCAGTGCAATCGTTATTTAATCAGTGCAATCAAAATCATACCTTTGCAACCAATGACAGAAGTAGACAAAAGC
>DHIR01000038.1:31941-41796 GCA_002403905.1 Mucilaginibacter sp. UBA4741 | reverse complement strand
TGTGATGCTATATAAATTAAGGCAACTATTATGACTATGTTGGTGCCCATGGTTAGCGCTAGCAATACACCGGGTATCATGGCTATTAGTGAACCTATGTTGGGTACCAGTTCTAATAATCCGGTTATCAGTGCCAGTATCAATGCTACGGGTACACCTAGTATGGATAGCGCAACGCCAATTAATATAGTAACTAATAGCATAGAGAAGAGCATCCCCTTTAACCAGCCTTTAAGCGCAAGGCTTATACGGTTCATAATATGTTTGCCTAATTCTTTCTTACTGTGGGGCACCAATATCAAAATGCCATCTTTATATAGGGATGGGTTAGCGGTAAAAAATATCCCCAGGAATAAAATAATATAAATATCGCCCAGTACACCAAACGTGGTGCTGAAAAAGCCCTGCACAGTAGTCATTAACTTTTGCGAGTTATTGCCCGAAACGCTTTCTAACACTTTTTGCCCTATCGAAGTTTGTGAAAGCTTGGCTTTGGCCGTATTTAGGGTATGAGGCAGTGTATTACTTAATTCGGCTACTTGCTGCTGTATTTTAGTACCCATAAACCAAAACAAAGCACTTAATAATATGATTGATCCGACGATAGATATGGCCATGGCCGCCTTACGTTTTAGTTTGGTTCTTCGCTGTATTGCATCGCCCAAACCATGGAAGTATACGGCTATTAGCACGCCGGCCAGTACCATCAATAATATATCAAAAGCTACCCTGATTATTAATATGGTTACCACCAATAAGGCTACTATGCCTACGGTTTGCCATACTTTGCCTATGTAGGTTAACTCGCTTTTGGTTGCTGATTGTTTTTTGTCTGTTGCCATGTTTAGGAATGTATAGACTATACGGGCAAAGACGCTAAATGTTTTAAGCGATTGGTACTGCGATGTAATAGTGACGTGCTTATCCGAAAAAATACGGCCAAAAGCTATGCTTAGAAAATCTTATACAATACCCAATGATCTGTTTCATAGATCTTTTGCAAGGTTGAGTAATTATTACCTGTTTGATACATAACCGGGCCATACCGACTGTTTAATATGGTATAGCCGGCTAGTAAATTTTTTGTGTTTGCAATTAGTATATAGCCATCATATTGAAGCGGCGTCTCAATGGCGCTCAAAAAGTTTTCCTGGTAAGGCAGGGTAAGGTCGGCAATGTTGTTGGTAAAGGCTACAATTGGATAAGCTACCGCATCATCGATCAATATTTTTGAACCATCGGGCAGGCCGTTTATATAATTTGCCATATCGCGGTTTTCGTCCTGCTGTTCATCAGCAGTCCGATTTTTTAAAATGGTGATAAAGTTCTTTTCATCATCAATTAATGAATTAGCTAAAAAATAATACCCGGTGTATAATTGCGCTAATATAATTACGCCTAATACTGATTTAAAAAGGATGGCCCTTTTAATGGGTTGCGCTTTTATTATTAAACATAATATGGACAGGATAAGGAATATCAGGTAGTATTGATGCAATAAAAATACCTTATCGTATTTTATATGCAAAAACTCTACAAACGCAAATGGGGTTAGCAGCGTTAAAATTTGATATGAATTGCGCCTGAAAAGTGCTATTGCAAATAATATCAACGGGCAAAACATGATCATTCGTGCTGATATTAATAAGGATACCTCAGGGTTTTTAAAGTCAGGATTTAGCGCAACTTTTTCGTACGAAAATCTTTCGGCCAAAACGTTCCAGGTAGCATAAGGGCTATTTAAAAAATAATCGGCATCATTGGCATTTGTAAGGTTAAGCATCTTATAGAGCATGATGGATGTTATTGGCAGAATAAACAAAATAACATACAACGCGAATGTTTTATTGATGAGTTTACGGCGTAACGATGGGCTGTTAAAACTTAACGTCATCCTAAATATAGATTCCTTTTCGGCCAGGTTTAATGATTGTAAGGCTATTGAAAATATAAGCGGAATGAAAAACAGGGTTAGCCAAATAAACTTATAATCGCAAAATAAAAGCAACACCAAACATATACTTGCTATTGAAATATGGAAGGTGGTATTGGAGGTATAAAACTTAAATATGTTTAAGAAAAACAGGTAAAAGAATATCAATACCATATACATTGATTTGCCAGAACAGGCTGTATACAATATCCCGGGATGAAATAAGAACAGGATGATTAGAAGCAGAAGGTAAAAATCATCATCGGTTTTTTTAACCAATGTGCTGGCCATTAAGTAAAAAAGCGCTGCTGTCCCTAGAGCAGATGCTATTACCGGAGCCAATAACGAATTTATTGGTGTAAAGGCAAACGTTGCAAAAAATGGAAGCGCCGGGGCCGTTAAACCAATTACTTTTAGCTTATAACCCAGCCCCTCAAATATTATTCTAACCTTTTCAATATAAAAAAGCGTTTCCTGGTTAAAATATCCCAGGCTGTTTAAATAAATACCGCATACCAGGTAGTATATAGCTATTACGAGGGTAATAATTAACAGTGTTTGGCTGCGGCTTAGCTTTATTTTAAACTTCAGGTTCATTATTCGACAGGAACAGCTTGGTTATTAACTTTACTTAATCCATGATTGGTTTTTTCCCAATAGAAAGGTTTAACTATCAACTGGTATAAGCCTTTATAAGCGGCCCACGAGTGTAATAGCCAGTATACCGGGTTTGCTATGGCAAATAATATTAACTCATAATAGCGGCGTTTAAAAACAGCCATCATATTTATATATATCATTAATATATTACCTACCATTAGGTTGATGATGGACATGAATAAAACCCAATCCGGGAAAAATGACCTGATAGATGTTAAATCAAACATGAGGTAACATAAAAATATGGCCAGCAAAAGTGGGTACACCAAAAAGGTAATGGGTGTTGCGCCTATAAAGAAGTTAAACCCTAAAAAACCTTTCCAGCCAACTTTTTTCCAAAATTTTACGGGATTGCGCATGTGTACCAGGTGGGTTTGCATATAGCCTTTTATCCAACGCGAGTGCTGGCGCACCCAGTTAAACATTTCGTTATTAGCCTCTTCGTAAGTGGTAGAGTTAATAATAGCTACTTTATAGCCTTTAGCATAAGCGCGTACACCTAAATCGGCATCTTCGGTTACGTTAAACGGATCCCAGCCTCCCAGCTCGATCAAAAACTCAAACTTAAAATGGTTACTTGTGCCACCTAGCGGGATGGGAATATCGAAAGTATCCAAACCCGGCAGCATATAATCAAACCAATAAGAATACTCGAGCGTAAACATACGGGTAAGGAAGTTTTCGCCCCGGTTAAAGTAGTTCAACGCGCATTGTATACATACATAGTTAACCGGCAGTTTGTTAAACAGGGTTACCACTTTTTTAAGCTGATCTGTATCGGGTACATCCTCGGCATCATAAATAGTTAAGAAAGTGCCTCTTGAAAAATGCAATCCGTAGTTACAAGCCTTAGGCTTGGTTTTAGGCATGTGGAACGGTACAACAATAACCTCGAAAACGGCAGGGAAATCTAAATTCCTAACCGCATTAAGTGTTTTATCGTCATCCTCTTCTATCAGTAATTTAATATCCAGTTTTTCGCGCGGATAATCTAAGCTCTGTAGGTTCCAGATTAGCTTTTTTATCAGTTTGTCTTCTTTGTATACGGGTAAGTGTATGGTGTAAATGGGCAGTTCATCATCATCAACCTGGCGCACCTCTTCACGTGTAACGGCTTGGTGCAACTCAAACCGCGAGCCTACAAGTGCCAGGAACAGTTTAAATATGATGGATATCAGGAAGAAAGAGCTTAGTACGACATTAATTACTATTGATGTATTTACGAAACTCATCATCATGCCAATTACTACCGCAGCAAATAGCCCGAAGGTAAAAATAAGCTGTGGCGTAGTAAAGGTAGTTAATGCAGAGCTGTCCGGGTCGCGGTTAAGCAATTCAAAAACGGCCGATTTTACATATTTTTGCCCCAATAAAACATGGCTTAACCAGGTAATATCCAGATCGGATGCCAGATAATCTCGGGCTCCATATCATACGTAAACTTAATATAGTCAATAAAAAGCTCATCGCTGGGGTTAGCCATCAGTGTAACTATTTTATTGTTTTCTACACGCAATGGCAGAGCCAGATGTGCGTCGGCAAATTTTAGTTCGGTTTTGGCTAATACATCAAGGTCATAATCTTCCTCTCGTATTTGCTTAAAAACGTAGCCTGCATTGTTTAATGAGCGTTCGTAATTTTTACGACTCAGATAACCAAAATTCAATAATATTTTGATGTATGATAAGCCCGATCGCCTTGAAAAATCGTCAATCTTCTCTTGATCGGCCTGGGTTACAAAGCCGTCTTGTATCAAAAGCTCAGGGATTGACATGCTCATTATATTTTAAATAAAATGTTAAACAGTTTAAAAATTCGATGTAATAATCTCGCTTTAAATATTGATCAGCTCAATACATAAATTACTGTTGTGCAACAAATTACTCTCTAAATATATCTGTTGATTTTTGAACTTTGGCGCGTATGTACAAGAATGATAACAATATCAATACCAGCATACCCAACAAAATGTACAGGTTATAACTCTCCCAGAACCGGGTAAGTACGCTCTTGGTATCAATATACTCCAGGTTCTCGCTTGATTTGCTGATGTTAAACAAATACTTATTGTTATTCACATCAGATATAGCCACGTTACTTGACAGGGTAGATAGCTGCTCTGTAATTGATCGCGAGGCTGCTGTAAACGCGTTAGCCAGGTTTTTACCGGTTGCTGTAAGTACCAGTACGGCATTGTTACCTCGCCCGTAAAATATCTGTGCCAGGCCGTTTGAAACTGAATCGGATAGCGAATACACCACCTTGTTGTTCTCGTTGTTATATAGCCTGAACTTGTGGTTAAACTTAATAGGCGCATCAGGGAAATCATCCATCAACGGGTCATCATGTGATAACAGCGCGATGATGTTGTTTTTCTTCAGTTCATTTTTATCAATACCGTCAGAGTATTCAAACTCAGGGAAGTTGTTTGCGTTGATGTTATTGTTTAACTCATAAATGATCTCGCCCATTGCAGCTGACGCATACGGAGCATACTTTTTGGTTACCACAATGCGGGTTGTACCGGCATTAAATGCTTCCGGATATTGGTAGAAACTCAAATCGCTGGTAATGAATGGGTTTTTTGATTCGAGGTATGATTTATCTACATCAACCTCGGCAAAGAAACCGTTAAAGCTGGCAGAACAGTTACCACCGCTTGAGTAAAATCTAAACTCAGTCTCCAGCGTATTATATTTATGATGCTGGTAACGATTAATGGTTACGGATGTATTTAGTTTGCCAGACGCATCTAATTTCTCAGAGCTGATTAACATGCCGTTAAGGTATATGTTTAAGTAACCACGGTCGCCTTGGGCAAGGCTGCTGTAGTTGGCTATAACCCGTATCTCCACCTCTTTTGGTGTAAAGCTAAAATCAGAGTTTTTAAAGTTGTAAACGCTTTTTAAGTTACCAATACCCGACATAAAGTTGGTAGTACCACCAATTTGTCTGAATGATAATTTAGAGCGGTTTTCGTCGATGGTTTTAAAGAATTTATTTTCAGCTTTATCTATCAACAAATAATCGCCAAAGGTTGAGTTAAGGATGTTAATGTTGCCTAAAGCCGTAATAGTTTTTTCGTAACCCGCGTCATCGCCGCCGGTTATAAATAATATTTCAGATGGTACAACCTCTTCTGTTAATGATTTAATGGTGAGTAATTTGCCTTTTACATTTACCAAACGGGTAAGTGTATCAATACTTTTTACGGCTGCTTTATTTAAATAAAATAAGCCCTCGTTTGCTTGTGGGGTAACTTTAAGCATAGCGCGCTTATCGGGATTAAGGCTTGATAAGTTACCTACCATAATATAATTTTTTACGCTATCAGGCACCAGGCCTTCCTGGTAAACGGCAATGTTTTTAACATCAGCTTTCTTTAACCTTGAATAGGCCCATGCTACAGCCTTCAAATCATGCAGGGTTGGGTTTTTAGGGTAAACAATAGCTTTCATGGTTTCGAAGCAATTGCCAATGTTTACGTTATTAAAGAAGTTAATATTACTTTTTACTAATGACAGGTAAGAGTAGTTTTTTACCTTCATCCACATGGCAGGGTTATCCAGATCCTTACATTTATCATCGGTTACGGTACATAAAGTTTTAACCTGTATTTTCAGGAATTTATCGGCCGACAAATCCATGCGGGTCAGATTTAATGATACCTGTATAATGGAATCTTGCGATAAACGGCTGCTATATGCAGGTCTGTCATTAATAATAACGTTTATGTAAGACAGGTTTTTTATTAAAGCTTGCGATGGTTGTATAAACAGTACTACCTTACTTCCTTCCAACTCAATACTTGGGTCTACTTTCAGGTAATACGCACTACTGCCACTCATACCAATGATAGCATCATCGTCATGCCCCAAGGCATGGAACGATATTATTTTTTGTGCAAACGTTGCGCTGCTTAATAAAAAGAAAAGGGCCAGTGAGATAAAAAATTTGTTCATTGGTGCAGTATTAGTTGATTACGTAAAATTCTACTCTAAAATAATTGCCATTGTCATCACTTCTGTAAAATAGCTCGCCGCCCATTTCCTGGGTAATTAACTTGGCTATTGATAGGCCCAAACCAAGGCGGCTTTCCTGGCTGGTATTGGCTTCGTTTAATGTTTTTAATTTATTAAACATCATATCCAGTTCGTCCTGACCTATGGCTATTCCTTCGTCAATAATTTCGAAAACAAACCTTTGGCGCTGTAAACTGGTTACTATACGAATATTGTTATTGGTTTGCGAAAACTTAATGGTATTTGATAGTAAGTTCTGAAATATTTGCCCTGCAAATACTTTATCCAACTTAACATTTAAAGGCAGTTTTAAAATATTGTCAACCAGGCGAATATTTTTCATCTGCGCTGTTTCCAATAAGCCTCTAAAAATACGCCTGACTTCAATATTGATATCGAATATCTCCATATTGAATTTCATTTCGGGCGATTCTATTTCTTTTACATCCATTAGCTTATTTAGCATGTACTGCATTTTTTCGGCTGATTCTGTAATGTAGCCAGAAAACTCTTTCTGGTCGGCGCTTAAACGATAGTCCTCTTCCTTTATCATGTTATTACTCATGATGATGGAACCTATGAGGTTTTTAAGATCATGGCCGGCAATATTGATAAAGCTGTTTTTTTGCTCATCCATTTTTAACAGGCGCTCATACTGCATGTCAATAATGGTGTTCTTCTCAACTATATCCCGGTTTTGATTTTTTAGTTGTTCGTTTGATTTTTCGATTAACAATTGCGATCGAACCTCGCGCTCAATTACTTTAAAGCGGGCACTTGGTATAAGGCATGATATAGATGCTACAATAAAGAAGAACTGGCCGCCGTTACTGATGAAATCGTTTACTGCATAATCGCTCAGCGCGTTAAAAAATATGGCGAGTAAAATTAAAGCTACCAATGATTGGATGATAGAATGTACCGGCTCCCAAAATACCTGGATGTTAAAAAAGAGTATAATGGCCGAGTAAACCAGGAAATAAACATTTAATTGCTGTATATTAACAAGGTTACATAATATTGCAGAGGTGAATGATAGTGCAAAGAAAGTAATATGCAATAATATGCGGTAGTTATAATTCTTACTTTTAAAGAAAGTATATGCGATATATATTAAAATATCGGTTATAAGGCGTACAATTAAAAACTGTACCCAGATACCCGGATTGTATATTACATCAATAATTGTGATCAAAGGATATAAAAAAAGTATCGTCCAGATAATATTATTGGTCTGGTACCATGCTTTTTTTAAAACCTCTTTTGAAAATTCTTCTTTAGTAATTTGAACAAACATTATTTGTTTTTTAAATTATATAAAGATTAGACCTGCTTATTAATAAACTTATAATTAAATAAGTGAAAAAAGTAATTATACAAAATAATTCTGTAACCCGAATAGTCTGTATGGTGTTTATAGCACTGCTCATAAATGCGCAGGCTATAATAGCAAAAAGCAATCCAATCGTTTCGGCAGTACGTTTACTGGCATTTAAACGGGCTAAAAGTTTAGATAACGGAGTAAGTATTTCATGGTTAGACCAAACCTGGGCAAAAGATATATTTAAAGACAACGCACCCACAAAAACTGATTTTGAATTGTTAAAAACACTGGGGTTTAAGAGCATAAGACTGCCTGTGGCATTTGTTTTTTTTAAGTCTAAGAATATCCCGATAGAAAATGTCCTGGTACACATTGACGAAGTTATAAAACTATGCCGTGTATACGGACTAAAGCTAATAATAGATTATCACTATGGCCAAATAAATGATAATAATTATTTAACCGAAACGCCTAAAATTATCAATACGTGGCTGATTTTAGCAAAAAGGTATAAAAACGAGAGCGCAGATAACTTGTTTTTTGAGCTATATAACGAGCCTCCACACATGAACCCCGGTATTTGGAAAGATGCAGTCTATAATATAGCGACAGCCATACGCCAAGTTGATAAAAAACGCACCCTAATTGTAGGAGCCTCTAACTTTAACAGCATCTACGAATTAAGTCGGACAGAGCGCCTGGCAGACGAGAATATTATTTATACCGTGCATTTTTACGAGCCGTTTTTATTTACCCACCAGGGGGCCGATTGGGTGGGCGACCAGGTAGCAACAACCGGGGTAACATTTCCTTATAATGCGAAGAATTTTCCCGCTATTAACTCCAAGACAAAAGGCACCTGGGGCGAAACTAATTATTACCAATATCGTACTGATGGTAACGAGCAATCATTAATGGACAAATTATTAATAATTAAAAAATGGGCCACTAAATATGATGTGCCTCTTATTTGCGGCGAGTATGGCGCATATAATAAATATGCCGATCTGGATAGTAGATGCAGGTATATAAAAGCTATGCGCCAAACATTAAAAAAACTAAATATCCCCGGCATATTGTGGGATTATAGCGGGTCGTTTTCTATTTTTAACGGCGCGCCATCCATACAAAACTTACCTGATTGTATGAAGGATGCTATAGGATATGGCGGCAAAAATTGATTATTGAATATTTAAATCATTACCTTTGTAAATTAAACGATTACTATGATATTTTTTGAAGAAAAAAGGAAAGAAGTAATGGCGCATATTGAAAAATTCATGCTCGAAAAGATGCAGGAATATTTAAAGCCCATTGATACGATCTGGCAACCATCTGATTTTTTACCTGATTCGACAAAAGACACCTTTTTTAGCGAGGTTAAAGATATGCGCGAAACCGCCAAAGGCTTGTCTTACGACCTTATGGCTGTTTTAATTGGCGATACCATTACAGAGGAGGCTTTGCCCACGTATGAGTCATGGTTAACCATGGTTGAAGGCGTATCAAAAAACGAAGAAGGCGGCTGGATGAAATGGACCCGCCAATGGACCGCCGAAGAGAACCGTCATGGCGACTTGTTGAACAAATACTTATACTTATCAGGCCGTGTTGATATGCGCGCTATGGAAGTATCAACCCAATATTTAATTGCCGATGGATTTGATATCGGTACCGGGCATGATCCGTACCGTAACTTTATCTATACTTCTTTCCAGGAGCTGGCAACCAATGTATCGCACCGCAGGGTAGCATCGCAAGCTAAAAAAGATGGCGATAACCAGCTATCAAAAATATGCGGTGTTATTGCAGCTGATGAAATGCGCCATGCTAAAGCCTATAAATATTTTATAGAAAAGATTTTTGAAGTTGACCCTAACGAAGCTATGCTGGCTTTTGAGGATATGATGCGCAAA